>JBDSLN010000458.1:0-5136 GCA_039916365.1 Vicinamibacteria bacterium | reverse complement strand
ACCTCGTCAAATGAGCCTCGACGAGGATACCAAGCCCTTGCTGGTCTAGACGGCGCTAAAGGCTCCGAAGGCGCAGTCCGATTGTGATGGTGCGGCCGCGCCCAGGAGCGAACTGGAACTGCTCGCGGTAGAACCGGTTGCCGACGTTCTCCATGTTCACCGTGATGCCGAGGACCTTCTGGTTCTGACGCCAGTCGTAACCGACCCCGACACGATGAAGGGTGAAGCCTTCAAGTCCGGCGAGATCCTGGTACACAAGGAACCGAGAGTCGGAGAGCGTCTTTGCAACGCGATCCACCTGCTGCTGATGCCGGAACGAATACTCACCCCAGAAGCGACTCCGGTGATCGGAGAGGTGCAGGCCCGCGATGATCTTGAACGGCGTGATGTTGTCCTGTGCTGTGTTCTCGATGGAGATCTTGCTCAAAGGACTAGCGCCCCTGAGAACGTCGCCCTTGTTGTATGACGCGTTCACAAAGACCGAGACCAGAGCGGGTCCCTGGCTCCATGAGCCCTGAACGTCGCCCTCCACTCCCTGAATGCGCACATCCGCATAGTTGATCGCCTGGGAAACTGAGCTCGTGGTGGTCAACGCGGTGATCTCGGTGGAGATGAAATCGGTGTACCGGTTGTTGAAGTAGGACAACGAACCCTGCACCGGAGCCGAACGGAACTTCACCCCCAGATCGACGTTGTCGCCGCGCTCGGGACCAACCTTGATGTTGGGCGCGATGCTGCCCACTGTCGCTGGACCTGCGAAGAGAAGTTCTTCGAGATTGGGGTGGCGGTAGCTCCGGCCGTAGTGCGCGACCAGGCTCAGCTTGTCGCTCTGCTGATAAACAAGGCCCAGGTCGCCGGTGAAGGCTACGCGGCTGGTACTCTCACCGTTCGGATTCGGCAGGGTCTGTGGATCAATCGCGGGTGTGGTTCCCGCGATGGCAGCGGCGACGTCGTAGCCGGGAGTCGCGCTGGTCTTGACTCGATAGTTGTCCAGACGGACGCCGCCGACCAGACGGAGACGTGCGGCGAGCTCCCACTCGTCCTGCGCGAAGACGCCGAAGTCGGCGAACGTTCCGTCGGGAACCCGGGTTGGTTTGGTGGTGCTTGGAGGACCAAGATTCACCAGGCTCGGAAACACCACGGCCTGCGGACCACGCGCGCCGAGGGTCACCTGGCCGACGAGACTCGCCTGAGTCGAGCTCGTGCGGTAGTCGGCGCTGTCATCCTGATAGAACGTCGCACCTGCGGTCAAGACGTTCTTCGGCGAGACCAGGAACGTGCTCTGAAGATCGAACCCCTTCGTTTCGACTCTCTGTCCGGTATCGCTGTTGATGGTCAATCGGAGGATGCTGATCGGGAAGAAGGTCACGGCCGTAGGAGCGGGGAACTGAACCGGGATGTTGATGTTGCGGAGCAGGCGATCCTGCTTCTGGGAATACGCCGTCAACGACAGATGGGAGAACCAAGAGTTCAGAGAGCGCACTTCGTAGCGCGCGGAAACCTTGCTGAGGGTGCTGTGCGGCAGAACGATGCCCTGAAAGAACTGGGGCGGCACGAAGTCTGGGAAGCCGACATCTTCGACCTTGCGGTGGAGGTACTTCACCCGGACCGTCTGCTTCTCGTTGAGGGACAGAAGTCCATTCCCGGTCAGGCTCTGGCCGTCCATGGATGACGTCGGAATCTCGGTCGATGTCCGGACGAACGGCGCATTGAAGGGCTCGGGAAACGCCTTGAAGTTGAATCCAAAGTTGGTGTCGGCGGTATCCGCCTGAACGAGGCGTTTCTCGGCGAACAGTGGGCGCGAGTCTTCGAGGACGGACCCGTTCTTCCCTCCGCTCTTGTAGTTGTCGAACGACTCCCTGCTCCCGGAAAGACCGAACGCGAAGCGAGGCGCCGAGTATCCGATCGCGACGTTTCCGCGCCGGCCCTTCTCATTGGAACTGTAGTAGCCGTTGGCGCTTCCGGTGAGATGGTTCTTCTCGGAGACCTGGGGCTGCGGCGTGAGGATATTGACGGTGCCCGAGAGAGCGTCCGTGCCGTAGAGAACGGAACCAGCGCCGCTCACGACCTCAACACTTTCAACACTGGCCGCATCCACCAGCCCAACTTCAACGCCCGCGCGGTCGGTCGCCGTACGCGCATTGTTGAGACGCTCGCCATCCACGAGGACAAGAATGCGGGTGGAGTCAAGGCCGCGCAGACGAGGTCGTACCTGGAACGGACCGCTTCCGACCGGAGTCACACCGGTGGCCTGGATCATCAAGTCGCCGACCGAAGTGGGATTGGTGCGGGCGATCGTTCCACCGCCAAGGCTTTCCACTCGGAGAGGAACGATCAGCCCGTCGCGCTTGTTTCGATTGGCGGTGACCGTCACGTCGCTTTGCAGGTTCCCGAGCTTCAGCACGAAGCCCACCACCGCAGTATCGGACTCAGCCGCCAACGAGAGATTGTAAACGGCGTCGGAGAAGCCGCTCGTCCTGGCGATGACGCGGTACATAGCGGCGGGAAGAGAGGTGAAGACATAATCACCGGAGGCGCCGGTTACCGTGGTCTTTCGGTCGCCGGTGGCGAGGTTTTCGACGGAAATCAGGGTGCCCGGAAGGGCGCCTCCGGTCGCGTCCTTCGCCTGGCCCTTGATGTCTGCGGCGGACGCACTGCCGGCGACGAACGCGGTCGCCAGAGTGAGGACCCAGTGAAGCGACGCGATCCCTGTCGATTTCATGCTCTCTCCGTGAATGATGGCGGAGGTCTCGCTAAAGACCCCGGCCGAAATAAAACGCCAGTTTAATTTGGGAATGACGTTAGGAACTAATGTTCGATTGAGCCGCCGCCGGCGCCCTGAGCGGACTCGCTCTAAGGTGAAGATGTGCGTCGAGTGAGAACATCCGAATTTGGGGTGAGTGCCTGTACGATTGGCACCGTTTTGATGACCACCACCGGGTTGTAGCCCGAATGTCCGGTAAGGAGACCGAAGAGCCATGAGCTACGACAATTCAGAAGACGTTCAATCCTTGAGCCTCGCGCCTCGCCGCAACAGCGACGACGATTCGGAGGAGTGGAACGACGAAGAGGCGACCGCGGACGCCGAGTTGTTCGAGGACGATGAATTGGATGACGATGATGACGACGAGGAAGAAGACGAAGCCGAAGACCTCGACGACGATGACGACGACGAAGAGGATGATGACGACGACGATGCCGATGATGATGATGACGATGCCGATGACGACGACGTCGACGAAGAGGATGATGACGACGATCTCGACGACGATGACGAGGACGACGAGGATCTCTTCGACGATGGCGATGATGAGAAAGACAACAAGGATGATGGCGAGTAATGCTTGACTCCGACGCTCCGATTTCGACGCCAGAAAACGGCCAGGGGGTCGTTGCACCCTTGATCCGGCCTGACTGGATCAAGGCAAGGGCTCCCATGGGGGAGCGCTACGAATCGCTCGTTGCGCTGGTGCGCGGACAACGCCTTCACACGGTCTGTGAGGAAGCGCGCTGCCCGAACATCGGCGACTGCTGGAACCGGGGCACTGCGACGTTCATGATCCTCGGCGACACCTGCACGCGCGCGTGCGGATTCTGCGCGGTGAAGACCGGGCTTGCCGCGATGCCGCCGGATCCGGACGAACCGCGTCGCGTGGCCGAGGCCATCGCGGTCATGAAGCTGAAACATGCCGTCATCACCTCCGTGAATCGCGACGAACAGAAGGATGGCGCCGCCTGGTCCTTCTCCGAAACGATCCGTCTCGTGCGCGAAAAAGTGCCCGGCTGTCAGGTCGAGGTGCTCATCCCCGACTTCAAGGGTAACTGGAACGCCCTTCAGGTTGTTCTGGACGCGAAGCCCGACATCCTCAACCACAACACCGAGACGGTACCCCGGCTCTATCGCAAGGTTCGGCCCGGCGCGAACTTCAGGCGCTCGCTTGAACTCCTTTCTCGTTCGAAGGACGCCGGCATGCTGACGAAGAGCGGCATCATGGTCGGCCTCGGCGAAGAGTGGGACGAAACGATCGAGACGATTCAGGCGATCCGCGACGCGCGCGTGGATGTCCTGACCGTTGGCCAGTACCTACGGCCGTCACTGAACCATCTGCCGATCATGAAGTACTACACGCCCGACGAGTTCGCGAAGTTCAAGGCGTTCGGCTTGTCGATCGGATTTGGCCACGTCGAGTCCGGGCCGCTGGTGCGGTCGAGCTACCACGCCGACGAGCAGGTCCCGAAGCCGCTGGCCGCTATCAAAACAATCCTGCCGCACGCTAAGACGGCCTAGCGTCCGCGGTGAAGGTCCGCCGCGGCACCGAGACGAGCGATGCGCCCGGATGGCGATGAGTCGAAGAGCCCGAATATCGGGAATATTCGGGCCTCTGAGCGAAGAAGCCAGCCGGGATGCAGCGTTCATCGAATGCCGGCAGACTTTCACAACGGGCAGCTAGGAAAAGCGGGTTTCGGGCGCGCACGCGTGAGGAGTTTCTGCGTCTCGCACTCTGGCGTAGTCAAAACTTCGGATATGCCAAAATGCATGAGCCATGGTTGACCGAGGCGAGGGCATGGGGCGTTGCGGATTCTGATCATCGAAGATGATGCCAGGCTGGCGGCGATGCTGCGTCAGGGCCTTGGCGAACAGGGCTTCACGGTCGACGCGGCCCATGACGGCGCCGCGGGCCTCGACCTCGCGCTCGACAATGACTATGACGCGATCCTCCTCGATGTGATGCTGCCGGGGAAGAACGGTTTCGATGTGTTGCGTGAACTCCGTCAGCAAGGAGGTAAGGCGCCCGTGCTTATGCTGACAGCCCGCTCTTCGGTTGAGGATCGCGTGCAGGGGCTCGACCTCGGCGCCGACGACTATCTGTCCAAACCCTTCGACTTCAGCCAACTGCTCGCGCGGGTCCGCGCCATCACCCGAAGGCCGGCGGTCGAACCAATCACCGTGTTGAAAGTGGCCGATCTGGAGATGGATCCGCAGCGCCGCGAGGTACGAAGGAGCGGCGCGTTGCTTGAGCTAACCCCGAAGGAACTGGCGCTCCTCGAATACCTGCTTCGAAAAAAGGGCGCAGTGGCGACGCGCAGCATGATCCTCGACCACGTGTGGGGCCTCGACCACGAGGGTGGCTCGAA
>JBDSLN010000457.1:0-5833 GCA_039916365.1 Vicinamibacteria bacterium | reverse complement strand
TCCGATGGCCTCGATGCGTGCTCATTTTGCGACCGCCGAAATCGACGCTCAGGGGCTCATCTATCTCGACGGCAACTCGCTTGGGATTCGGCCGCGCGCGACCGCGTCCCGGGTGCAGCAGGTGGTGCAAACCGAGTGGGGCCGCGATCTCATAAGGAGCTGGAACACCGCGGGCTGGATCACGATGTCGCAGCGCCTCGGCGACAAGATCGCGCCGCTGGTCGGTGCGGCACCCGGCGAGCTGATCGTCGCCGATTCCACGTCCGTCAATCTCTACAAGGTTCTGAGCGCTGCCCTGGCGTTGGTCAAATCCGATGCTCCCCGCCGCCGCCTGGTCCTGGCCGAGCGGACCGACTTTCCGAGCGACCTCTACATCGCGGACACGTTGTGTCGGGCCGAGGGCTTCGAGTTGATCCGGGTCGAGACCGACCACATCCTCGCTCGCCTCAATGACCGCGTGGCCGCGCTCGTGCTCACTCAGGTGAACTACCGGACCGGCCGGATGCACCCGATGGAAGTGGTCAACCGCGCTGCTCACGGAGCGGGAGCGCTGATGATCTGGGACTTATCGCATTCCGTCGGCGCGGTTCCGGTGAACCTCAAGGGTGACGGTACGGCCTTAGCCGCCGCCGACTTCGCGGTAGGTTGCGGCTACAAGTATCTCAACGGTGGTCCGGGTGCGCCCGCGTTCGTTTGGGCCAATCCCGTTCACACCGAACGCATGGACCGTGAGCAGCTGCGGCAACCACTTTCAGGTTGGCTGGGCCACATCGCCCCATTCGAGTTCACCTCCGGCTATCAGCCAGGGAAGGGCATCGCGCGATTTGTTTGCGGCACTCCGCCGATTCTCTCCCTCGCTGCCCTTGAGTGCGGCGTCGATGTGTTTCTCGCGGCCGAGAGTGGGGGCGGGATGTCGGCTTTGCGCGCGAAGTCGAGTGCTTTGACCGGGCTGTTCATCGATCTGGTGGAGTCGCGATGCGCAGGCCACGGCCTGACTCTCGTCACGCCTCGCCAATCTGAGGAGCGCGGCAGCCAGGTCAGCTTCGCCCATGAAAGCGGGGGCTACGCCATGGTGCAGGCGCTGATCGCCCGCCGCGTGATCGGCGACTTCCGCGCCCCGGACATTCTGCGCTTCGGTTTCACCCCGCTCTACACGAGGTTCGTAGATGTGTGGGACGCCGTGGACCGTCTGGTGGAAGTGCTTCATGCCGGGGAATGGCGAGAGCCGCGGTTTGGCGTGCGCGCGGCGGTGACTTAGCCGCGTTGCGTGGGCGGACTCGCGAGTCGTGTGAGCATCAAGCGACGCAACCTCTGCAGGATCCGCTCCAAACGAGGCAGTCCGACTTTGGAAACGCTCAAGCACACGTGCGTCGCGAGCACGATGAGGGTACGCTCATCGATGTGGGCGTCATATTCCTCGATGGGCAAGGTCTCCCCCCGTCATCTATGAGATATCCCACGAGCGTGGCGCCGCGGTCAAACCAGAGATGACGCCTCCCAACCCACGACCCTGTGTTCCAAACGAGGAGGGACTGGCCCGCCAGTTGTCCTCGGTTCAGCAGACGACGATGGCCCTGGGTGGCGCGATCGGGACCGGGCTGTTTCTGGCCAGCGGCCTGTCGGTCAACGTGGCCGGACCGGCGGTGATCGTTTCATACGCGATCGTAGCCGCCATCTCATTGCTTCTCGGGCGCGCGCTGGCGGAAATGGCGGTGGCGCACCCAACTCCCGGCGCGTTCGGCGTGTATGCCTCGATGTACGTTTCGCCCTTCGCCGGATACGCGGTGCGGGTGAGTTACTGGCTCATGCAAGTCGTGGCCACCGGGGCTCAACTCGTGGCCTGTTCGATCTACATGGCCTACTGGTTCCCAGGAGTCCCGGGTGCAGTCTGGGTTTTGCTGTTCGCCGCCGCTCTCCTCTACATGAACACATGGGCGGTGGGCCGGCTGGGAACGATCGAGTACTGGCTGGTCATGATCAAGGTTGTGGCTCTCGCCCTGTTTGCTTGTCTCGGGATGGTCGTGCTGTTCGGCCTCCTCGGAGGGCCGGTGATCGGCCTCAAGAACCTCACCGCTCACCAGGGTTTCGCCCCGTTCGGTCTCACCGGCGTGTGGCTCGGCTGCTGCTTCACCATTTACTCGTTCATCGGCGTGGAAATCGTGGGCGTGACTTCCGGGGAGGCAAAAGACCCCGCCCGCACCATCCCCGCGGCCATGTGGCGCATGGTGTTAGGCCTTTCCGCGATTTACATAGTCACCATCGCCCTGCTCTGCGCGCTGACTCCGTGGAATCAACTCGGCGTCGGCGAGAGTCCGTTTGTGCGCGTGATGTCGGCGCTGGGCATGCGAGGCGCCGGAGGCATCATGAATTTTGTCGTGCTCAGCGCCGCCCTCTCGAGTTCCAATGCGAATCTCTACCTGATTTCGCGAACCCTCTTCTCCCTCGCGCGCGCCGGGTTTGTGCCCCGCTCGCTCGGAGCGCTCACCTCGCGCGGGGCTCCGGTGAACGCCCTCGTGGCCTCGGGCCTCGGCTTGGGCGCCGCCGTCGTGGTGCGCGCCGGGTGGCCGGACTCGGCGTACGTGTGGTTCTTCGGCGTCGCCCTCTTCGGCGCTCTCTTTGTGTGGCTGATGATCTTTGTGACCCACATCGCGTTTCGCGGTCCGGCCGCTCCTCTTGGTTCGTACCTGGGCGCACTGCTCGTGGCCGCCATCCTCATCTCGACGTGGTGGGCGCCGGGCCTGCAGTCCACACTGCTTGCGGGTGGGCCGTGGCTTGCGCTGCTGGCCATCGGCTATCGGTTGACGATCGGCTCCGCTCGCCCTGACGGAGAAGACGCAGACGGCGAGGGCGTTGGTGGGACGATGCGACCGGAGCGGCCGAAATGAGCGAAACACGAAAGCCCAAGGGCATCAGCTTCGTGCGGGCGGGTTTCGAAGTCCGCGGGCAGCGCGACTTCGAGCAGTTCGAAGTCCTCGGAACACTCGTCAAGCCTGGTCTTCAGGCCGGGCGGGATCACAAACGCGTCGCCCTCGGCGAGTGCATGGTCGGGCTGACCTTTCGCGCGGAGGAGCATCGATCCCGACCGGACGAACGCGAACAGAATGTCCGCGGTGTGAGTGGCCCACTCTCCGCTCAGGCTCCTGGCTGGGCGGGCCACCCGCACCGATGCGACTCCGCCGGTTGCCTCCCCGATGCCGGTTTCGCGCGCCAGAAACCCTGATAGCCGTCCCGGCGTCCAGACCGCTTCGTCCGCTCGGCTGATGCAGAAGCGCTGACCGCCAAACCGGCGATCATGCCGGCGATCCTCGGTGGGAAGCTCCATCTCGTGGTCCATCGTCGTGATGTGTTCGGCGGGGGTGCCGACCTCAATCACCTGAAGATTTTCCGATGACTCCAGAACACGATGGCGAATCTGCGGCGGCTGAATGAGGCAATCGCCCGCCTTCAAAACAAACGGCGAACCCTGATCCTCGTACACCAGTCTCACCCAGCCGCGGTGGCAGAAGATCAGTTGAAACCCAACATCATGGGAGTGGACCATGTCCTGAACGGGACCCGCATCCGGAATGCGAATGTGGGAGGCGATGACCGCCCCGCCCAGGCGGCCGGGGATCAGGTCCCGGTACTGCATCCCCGCGCGACCTCTCACCCATGGGCTTTCAGCCCCCAAGCGGCTTACGACGAACGCGTGCCGCGTCTTCGGCGTTTCCATGCGTGGTGCCGAGTCGACGATCTGAATCCGCACCCCATTCGGCGCGGTGAGTTCCCGTACGCCACCCGCCAAGACGGTGGGTTCGCGGCACAAAACGCGCAGCACTCCCGGCGCCGCGGTCGAGTGCCGATCCAGCCTCAACCGCAGACCGTGCCGTGAGAGAACCGCGACCGCGGGATCATCGGCGGGGAAGATCGTGTCCAGTCGGAACCCAAGGCGTTCGGTGAAGAACTCCAAGTCGGCTCCGAGGTCTTTCGAGGGCAGAGAGACCTCCACCGCCTCGATGTTCTGCGGAGCCTGCTTCATATGAGGACGATAGACCCCAAACTGCTCGCGGCGTATTCTCTTGCCCAAGGGGTGATGAGAGCGGCCGCTGGAACCACGGCAGCAAGGTCGACTTGGCAGAGTAACAGCGGAGCGAAAACGCGGGTTGCACCGCGGAGCGGCACCGCGGGGCGGCGGAGCTCGCGCCGTGAGGGTTCCGCGCTCCGAACAACCTCCGAACGCGGCACCCGGACGCGCCTACGGGCTGTCGGAGCGGGCCCCTGTTTCACTCACGCTCCCGAATCCAGATCCTCTTGCCGACGGGATCGTCGGACTGAGGGCGTCATCAAACCGACGTGGTCGGCGCTTGGCGTGTCTGCGGATCTTCGGCAGCCACACTTCGTGGAGAGGCAACGGCGGTCAAGGAAGGCGTTTGCCTCCCTCGGGTCTGGTCGGATTCTTTCCGCCGCTTCGACCGGCCGGGCGCAAGAGCCATTGCGCCTTGGCCTTTACAAGTAGGAACGGATCGAGCAGAACAAACTTGACCATCCCGGCGATCGACAATGCCGCGAGCAAGATCCCAAAGACTCTGTGCACCTTGCCGATGACCAGCAGAAAGCCCGCAGCTCCCACGATTGCCATTAACGCCAGGTCGACGCCCCGAATCCACGGCGTCACGCGCTCGACCTGCGATGTACGCTCTTCCCCCGCTGTTCCGGAAATCAAAAGCAGGAATGCCCGAAGCGTTGTAGTTATGGCCTGACACAAGCCGATGGCAAAAAAGACGGCCGTGCCAAGTTGGGCGGGGTCAGCCTGATCAACGATCCACCCCAGAAGAAGCCACAGCGGGAACATCACGAACACCGATAGGATCTGATCGATCTCCCACCACCGGTCAGTGCTTCCAACTACTCTGAGCAGCTTCCTGGCCAGGCTGTCTTCGGGGTCGTCAGTGGCGAAGCCAGTCGCCGCGCGAATTGTTAGCATGTCGTAGTTACCTGAGGTCCTGAATTCTGGTAGTGCCTCGAGTTGTGCACGCAGGTCTTGGTATGAGGCCGGACGGTGCCTGGGACTCTCCGATGTCATTGAAGCCACCAGACGGATCAGAGGCTCCGAAGGCCCCGAGTGGTGAGCGGCGAGCGTCTCTATAACCCGTCCCGGCTCCGGGCGCCGCCCAATAATTGTCTCAAAGAAGACAATGCCCAGGGAGTAAATATCCGTGAGATGGTCGACCTGTCCTCCCCGAGCCTGCTCGGGGGACATATACGCGGGAGTTCCATAAACCTTGCCACCGCTCAACGTGGGGTCATCTCCCGACTGACTAACGGCCTTTGCCAGGCCCAGGTCAGCGATGCGGACTCTTTTCTTGGCATCGATCAGAAGATTCGCCGGCTTGATATCGCGGTGAATGACCCCCCTCTCCAAAGCCGCTTCCAAACCGTTCGATGTCTGACGGACCATGTCGATCGCGAAAGCTGCTCCTCCCGGACCTCCCTTAAGGATCTGTGCCAACGTCGGCCCTTCGACATACTCCATGACAAAACATGAGATTTGCTCAATCTCCATGAAGTTGTACACGCGGATGATGTTGTCGTGATCAACCTTGGCCAGGCTCCGCGCCTCGCGGAGAAAGCGCGCGCGCGACTCCGTCTCACCGACCAGCGTGGGGTGAACCACCTTGACAGCGACGCTCCTGCTGAGCTTCTCATCGCGGTATAGGTAGACGGCACCCATTCCGCCCATCCCGAGATCGCGGATGAATGTGTAGCCGCTCAACGTGGGCCGGTTACCCAGCGGAACAGTGGTTTCGCTCATCGGTATGGGATGGTTAGATAGTCTACTGGTTGAAGCCTGTAT
>JBDSLN010000456.1:0-4162 GCA_039916365.1 Vicinamibacteria bacterium | reverse complement strand
ATGTAGCTTTACGCGATCGCTTTCGCCCACGCCCTCAAAGCCTGAAGGTCCGTCAGGATCTTCGCGCCCTTGAGGGTGGCGGGCGCGCCCGACCCTCCCAGAATCAGTTCGATCTTTCGGGGAAGGTGCGCTCTCAATCTTGTCAGGGCTTCCGGAGCCGTGTTCCTCGTCGCCGCCGAGACCGAGATTCCGACCGCCACCGCCGAGTTTCGTATCGCAAGCGCCGCGGTTTCCTTGACCGGCACTTCGGTGCCGAGACTCAAGACCCGCAGACCCACGGACGACAGAACCAAGGCCGTGATCTGAAGGCCCAGGCCGTGCGATTCGCCAGGCACGGTCGCGAGAACCACGAACGGACCGTTCGCGGTCTCTTCGAAGCGCAGCCGGGTTTCGCGGAGAACATCGGAAATCCGCTCGGATGCGAAGTGCTCGTGCGCGATCTCCAGTTCACCTGCGGCCCAGGCGGCCCCAACGGCTTCGAGGCAGGGGGCGATCCGCGTCTCCACGTACGCAACGGGATCCTGGTGGGCGAGCGCGCTATGCAACGAGCGCATCAAACGGTCGCCGTCGAAGTTTCGCACCAACTCCAGCACGGCCTTGGGATTCTGCGGCGGGGCGACACTCAGGGTCACCGCCTGGTCGGGCAGAGTGGAAAGGAGGTCCTGCAGCGTCTGGTCGGAGGCCGGCACCACCTCGCCCGCGCGGAAGCCCAGTTCCAGGGCACGGACGATTCGGCGAATCCGATCCACGTGTCCGATCTCGAACTGGCGATGGCCGGACGGCTTGCGAACCGAGCGGGGGAAGCCGTAGCGGAGTTCCCACGTCCGCAGGGTTTCGATGGAAACGCCGGTGGAGCGCGAGAGGCCGCCGATCGAGAGATACGGCCGGTCGGAATCCTGATCTGTTCGTGGCCGCACTTGCTCCTCCGCTCAGCATGGTACGGAGGGTGCCTCGGTCTGTCAAGGTTGTGAGTAGGTTGTCCCCGCGCGGGGTTGTCTTTCTCCAGTTTGCAAGTACTTACTTGCATGTCAACATCTCACTGCGGTCAGTGTGTGGCGGATAATCTCTCAATGAGTGCGCAGGCCAACATCGAGTTGCACCAGCCAAAGTCCCTTGGAGCGGCCGCTTCACGTTCGGTCGCTGACGCGCGCCTTGCCGGTGGAGCCGGGTATGCCACGGACGACTGGTTCGATAAGTTATCGGGAAGCCATGATCTTCCCGCCGACGCTGCCTCCGAGTTGCAGCATCAAGGCTTCGTCGTGGTTCGCGGCCCGGTACCGTCCGAACGAATCGAGCATTTGGCCGACGCGTACGATGCCGCCGTGTCGTCGGCGATGGAAGTGGATACGAAGATCGGCAGTACATCGACGCGCGTTAACGACTTCGTGAATCGCGGGAGGGAGTTCGACGCACTCTATGTATTCCCTCCGTTGCTCGGTGCTTGCTGCCGAGTCATCGGGCAATCGTTCAAGCTCAGCTCGCTGCACGCACGGACCCTCCGGCCGCATTCTCGCGGCGGGGAACTGCATGTAGACGTTCGGCGCGGCTCACCCGATTGGCCGCTCCTCAGCTTCATCTTGATGGTCGATGAGTTTCGGCCGGGGAATGGTGCCACGCGCTTCGTACCGGGGTCGCACCAATGGTCGAGCGCGCCCGAAGACATGATCTCTGATCGTCGGGCCGACTATGACGGCGAGGTACTCGCGTGTGGGCCTGCCGGCTCACTTCTTGTCTTCAACGGCTCCGTGTGGCACGACCACTCCACGAACACGTCGGACAAGCCGCGCCGATCGCTTCAAGGCGCGTTCATCCCACGCAGCGGGCACGCGGGCACCGACTTTTCAGCCCGCATGCAAGATGAGACACGTGCTCGCCTCAGTCCGCTCGCGCGATATGTGCTCGGAGTCTGATCATCGTTCTTCCCGGTACTCGTCCGGCCCAAGCAGGGCGATCACGGAAGCCATCGCGGACGAGCTTCGTTGGTGAAGGATCGTCATGGCAAGTTTGGTTGGGGGCCGACTCACCACGTGTCATGCTCGGCGTATGCCTCCAGCCCGCCCCGTTCTCGTTGCTCTCTTTTCCGCCGCCCTCCTCGTCGAGGTCTCTTCGTCGGGCGTCCTCGCCCAGGAGAAGAAGCCTGCGGAGTCCAAGAAGGATGTTGAATCCAAAAAGGACGCGAAGCTCGAACGAGGCAAGTACCTCACCGAGGAAGTGGCGCGATGCCAGGAATGTCACTCGCCTCTCCTCGAAAGCGGAGAGTTCGATCGCACGCAGTGGATGAAGGGTGCGACGCTTGTGGGTATTCCCGCCACGAAGATCCCGGATTGGCATCAGAAGGCTCCGGACATCACGTCGACCAGCCGGTTGTGGGAGCGATGGAAGGTCGAGGGCTTCTCCAAGTTCCTGCAGACCGCGAAGAATCCCCGCGGCGGCAAGGCGGGTCCGCCCATGCCGGCGTACATGATGTCTGCTGAAGACGCGGACGCCATTACCGCGTATTTGAAGTCGCTGCAGTAGGCGCTGGAGGTCTGCAGTTCGTGCCGTCGGTACGGGTCGCCTTCAAAGTTGCGCCAGAGTAGCCTGTGGTTGAGGAGTACGCCGGCCTCGTTCGTTTGGGGCGTTTCGCCAGGCGGTCGGAACAGAACTGCGAACCCGCAGGTATTGCTCGCGCTTAGGCGAGTCCCAGCGCCGCCAAATGCGCGGCGAAGCGGGGGTCGGATCGCATCGGATTGAATCCCGGGAAGGCCGTGTAGTAGACGAACGGTTGGAACTCGGCCATCGCGCGTTCGAGCGCCTCGAAGGCCAACTCGATTTCACCAAGGGCTGCCAGAAGAAAGACATCGGAGCCAACGCGCGGAGCGTTGATGTCACGAGACTGAAGCTCGGCAAGAAAGGTGCGCGCGTCCGATTCGCGGCCAAGGGTCGCGAGCGCCCAGCCGACGAGACCGAGGAAGAATGCAGAACGGCGAGTGAGTTCAAGACCCCGCTCGAATCGCGCGAGCGCTTCCGGGACGCGGCCGAGAGCTATGTAAGCGACGCCCGACACCCACAAGGTCGTCATGTGGTCGGGCTCGAACGACAACGCATCGTCGAGATAAGGCAGGCCCTCTTCGGGCTCGCCCGCGGCCACGAAACAAAGGCCCGTCATTGCGCAGGGGAAGGCCGCCAGGGGATCCGCTTCGCGGCAGCGGTCGAGCACGATCCGCGCGTCGTCGAGTCGGTGCCGCGCGCCGAGCATTGCGCCAAAGGGTCCAAGGCTGGGCACGTGATTCGGTCGCTGCTCGAGAACCCGCCGGTAGGCGACTTCTAAATCGCGCCAACGACGCTCAATGAAGCCCATGAAACCGAGAACGGACTGCGCCTCCGGGGTAGCTCCCTGAAGCCGTTCCGCGATGGCGAGCGCCGCGTGGGCACGGGCGCATCCCTCGCTTGCCTTCAGCAGACCGTAGTGGACGGACAGCGCGCAGGTCTCGGCAAGACCAACCCAGGCCATTCCGTGCTCAGGATCGAGCCGCGTCGCGTCCTCATAGGCTTGCATGGCGAGGACCACATTGTTCTTCGTGTGACGTTGGAAACGCCCCTGGAGAAAGTGTCGGTAGGCCTCGACGTTGCGGACCTGCGCGCGTTGCGGAACGCCGGGGCCGCCGGTTTTGAGTCGAGCCTTGATGGCATCCACCACGCTGCCCGCGATTTCATCCTGAATCGCGAAGAGGTCGATCGTCTCGCGGTCGTATTTCTCCGACCACAGGGGCGTGTCTTTGGCGACGTCGGTGAATCGCGCGGTCACACGCAGTCGGCTGCCGAGCGTGCGGACGCTGCCTTCCAGAATGTGATCGACCGACAGGGCACTTGCGATCGTCGCCAAATCCCCGCTGTTCCGGCTGGCCTTAAACGTAGACGTCCTCGAAGCGACACGAATGCCGTCGACGTGCGCCAGCGCGTTCATGATCTCTTCCGCCATGCCTTCGCAAAAGAAGTCCTGATCTTTCGCGGCACTCATGTCCGCAAAAGGGAGGACTGCAACGGAGGGTCGAGCTTCATTCCCTCCGGGCGTCACGACGCCCTCAGCCTTCGCCTGCCAGGCGCGAAGCTGTGAGTGCAGTTCGGCGAGCAATTCCGGCGACGTCTGAAATCGCTCCTTTGGATTCTTCTCGAGACACCG
>JBDSLN010000455.1:0-5826 GCA_039916365.1 Vicinamibacteria bacterium | reverse complement strand
TCTCGACTTCGTCGTCGATGGACGACACCACGGCAGAGTTGCCGATGTTGGCGTTGATCTTCACCAGAAAGTTGCGACCGATGGCCATCGGTTCGGTCTCGGGGTGGTTGATGTTGTTGGGGATGATGGCGCGCCCGCGGGCAATTTCATCGCGCACGAACTCCGGAGTCACGAAACGTGGAATCGCTGCGCCAAAGGATTCGCCGCCGTGCTGGAAGCGCAGGTTGCTGCGGTCCGGCGAAGGTTCGAAAGCCGCCTCGCGACCCATGTTTTCGCGGATGGCGACGTACTCCATCTCAGGCGTCACGATGCCTTTGCGCGCGTAGTGCATTTGTGTCACGCGGGCGCCGGGTTTCGCGCGCAGGACCTGCGTGCGAGTCTTGCGGAACGTCTCAAGTTTGTCGTCCGCGCGGATCTTCCCGATGCGCTTCAGCTCATCGGTCAGGCTGCCGTTGTCTTCGGGCTTAGTCCCGCGACCCGCCACTTCCTCGACGTCGCCGCGTTCGAGGATCCAGTGGCGTCGATGCGTGGGCAGGCCGTCGCGGACGTCGCCGACAAACGCCGGATCGCCCCAGGGCCCGCTGGTCTCGTACAGGCGGACAGTCTCATTTTCTTCAGCCTTGCCGAAGCGATCACGCGTGGGGTGAGGCGTCACTTCACGAAAGGGGACCCGGATTCCGTGCGGTCCGTCGACGAAAACGCGGCGCGCGCGAGGTGTGGAAGAAGGCGAGGAGGGCATCGAGGACATGAGGTCCCTTTCAGGAAATTCGTCTGGAAAGCAGAATGAAGATGAGGACGACCACGCCCATGGCGGCGACGATGAATCGCCTGGCACGGGCCTCCCCAATGAGCGTGGTGGCCAGGCGCAGCGGCGGGAGAACGAGCATCAGCGAGACGCCGACATTCACCCAACCCGAGTGGCCCGCCACGAGGCCGACAAGCAGCGCCAGAGCAGACAGCCCAAGCCCGAGGATATGAAGAGGTTCAAAGGCGCCGGGGGCGTCGTTCGTCGGGTCGCTCAGCATCGTTCCCACGATTGTAGCGAAGGCCCTCGCCCGCAGCACCACGCGGTCCGTGACCCAGGCGGTCGCCCCCAGCCCCTGGGCTAAACTCCGCGGGCTTGGAAGTCCAAACCAAAGATCCCCAGAGCCCCGCGCGCCTGCCGCGTCCGAAGCGGAAAGGCGGCTGCTTGAAACGCATCTTCCTGCTGCTCTTCGCAGCTGGCCTTTTCTTCGTGTTCGGCTTTGTCCCCTATTTCCTGGTGGACCGCGTGGTCATGAAGGGTTTCAACCTTCCCGACCGGGAAAACAGCGACTACGTTCGCGACTCTTTCAAGGTCGCGCGTGAGGACATCCATCTGACCTCAGGCGACGGCGTCGCGGTCTCCGGCTGGTGGATTCCCGTCGATTCGCCCACGCCGCGCGGAACGGTCATTCTGGTTCACGGTCTCAATCGCAGCCGCATCGAGATGGCGAAGAAAGTCGAGCCCCTCCACTCGTGGGGATTCAACTGTCTATTGATCGACCTGCGTCATCACGGAGCCTCGGGAGTTCATCCGATCACCTTCGGCCTCACCGAGCAGCTCGACGTGAGGGCAGCGGTGGACTACGCGGTCTCCAAGTCGCCGGGGCCGGTGATTCTCTGGGGTGTCTCGCTTGGCGGCGCGACCGTCACCCTCGAAGCAGCAGACGACCCGCGCGTCTCCGGGCTGATCACGGACAGCGCGTACGACAGTCTTCCCAACACGGTGCGTCATCACCTGAACCTGGCGCGCGGCTTCCGGCCTTTCGGTTTGCCGGTCCTCAAGCTGGTGCCGACGTGGCCGACCACCGACATCGTTCTGTTCTGGATGCGTCAGCGCGGCCATTTCGAACCGAACGACGTGAACATTCTTGCGGCGGCCGCCAAGATGAAGGATCGTCCCACGCTTTTCGTGGCGAATCGGGGGGACGCGCGCATTCCCTACGCGATCGCCGAAGAGATGACCAAGCTCGCCGGGCCGCAGGCGCACATGATTCTTACGGAGAGCAAAAGCCACGGCGGCGCCTGGCGAGATGCACGCGATCTCTATGAACCTGCGGTGAAGCGCCTGCTCGACGAAGCTGCGCCGGCTGCTCCTCCGCCTCCGCCCGCTCCGCCGGCCTCGGTGCACGGCCCGGCGTCTAAAGTGACACCTCAGGCGAAGCGGCCTTGATTCAGTTTTTAGAACGCCTTCGCATCCCCTGTTTCGAACTGACGATCCGTTCCCGAAAGGACTGCCCGTGAGCGACGAGAAAGCGCCGCATCAACCGTTTCCCCAGGAAGACGACGCCGGAGCCCCTCAACCGGCCAGCGAGTCGTACACCATGGTGGATCCGCGATTCCGTCAGGCGTACTTCCACTTCTATAAAGAGACCTACAAGCCGTCCGCGCTCGACCGCAAGACCAAGGAGTTCGTCGCCATCGCCGCGAGCCTGGCGTTCAAGTGCCAGGGCTGCATCGAGGGTCACATCAAGAAAGCCATCAAGTTCGGCGCGACCCGCGAAGAGATCTCCGAGACCATCGCCATCACCATGGGTGTGGGTGCGGCGGCGGTCGTCGACCTCACCGACATCGCGGCCGACAACATGAATCTCAAGCTGTACTAGCGAACCAAGCGCTCTTTGAAGATGGCGATTGAGAACCAGACGGGCGTGGACGCGCCCGAAGTCTCCGTCGTGATTCCCCTCTACAACGAGGTGGAAAACGTCGAGGACCTTTGCCGCGAGCTGAAGCGCGCGCTCGATCCCACGGGACGCTCGTACGAGGTGATCCTGGTGGACGACGGATCGAAGGACGGAACGGGTGCTCGGGCCGAGCAGCTAGCCGCCTCGGAACCGACGCTGCGCGTTTTGCGTTTGCGTCGGAACTTCGGGCAGACCGCCGCGTTCTCCGCCGGCTTCGATCACGCACGCGGTCGCATCGTGGTGACGTCCGACGGAGATCTGCAGAATGATCCTCAGGACATCGGTCCCATGCTGAACAAACTCGACGAAGGCGAGGGCTACGACATCGTCTGCGGCTGGCGTAAGAACCGTCATGATCCTCTGTCGAAGAAGATCCCGTCTTTCTTCGCGAACCGTCTGATCTCGTGGGCGACCGGGGTCGAGATCCACGACTATGGTTGCTCGCTCAAGGTTCTGCGCGCGGATGTCGTGAAAGGCATTCGCCTCTATGGCGAGATGCATCGCTTCATTCCCGCGGTCGCGTCGTCCATGGGCGTGCGTGTTGCCGAAGTGGTGGTGAATCACCGTGCGCGCACTCGCGGCGTGAGCAAGTACGGGATTGGTCGCACCACCCGCGTCCTGTTGGATCTCTTCACCGTCAAGTTTTTCATGACCTACGGAACGCGGCCCGCGCATCTCTTCGGCCTGTTTGGTCTGCTGTTCGGTGCCGGCGGATTCGCGATCCTCAGCTATCTCACCTTCATCCGTCTCTTTGAAGATCAGGCCATTGGCTCCCGGCCGCTTCTTTTCTTCGGCGGTCTGTCCTTTCTGACCGGCATCCTCCTGGTGAACTTCGGCCTGATGGCTGAGTTGCTGATGCGCACGTATCACGAGAGCCAGAACAAGCCGATCTACGTTCTGAAGGCCAAACGATCGTTAGCAGCACCGTGACCGACACGCCGTCGCGCCGGCCGCTCAGTATCGTCTTCATGGCCGAGACGTATCACCCGATCCTGGGTGGAGGTGAGAAGCACACACGGTCTCTCGCTCGCGGTCTGGTCGAGGAGGGATTCAAGGTCGATGTGGTGACGCGCCAGTCCACCGCCGACCTCGCGCCGTTGGAAAACGACGGCGGCGTCACCATCCATCGCGTTGGTCCGACCGGGCAGGGACGAACCAAGAAGTTCGCGATGGCGCCGGGCGCTTTGCGCACCGCGCGTCGTCTCGCTCGCGAGAGCGACGTGGTGATGAACGGGGGAACCCGCGTGCTCGCGCTTCCGGCCCGCATGGCCGTGGCTCGAACTTCCTGCGCGCTGGTTTTGAGACCCGAGCTGAACGGAGAGCTCGACGGATCGCTCGCGCTGTGGGGCCGGAAGGCGAATGCGATCGAGCGCGGAGCGGCGTTTGCAATGGCGCGCGGTCGCAATCTCCTTCTTCAACGCACCGGAGCCGTGGTCGCCATCTCTCAAGAGATCGCGCGCGAGGCCGTCCGCGCGGGGTTTCCGTCCGACAAGGTCCATCTGATCCCTCACGGAATTGACATGGCGGAGTACGCGCCGGTCAGTGCCGCCGACAAGGTGGCGAAACGTCGAGCGCTCGGGCTTCCCGAAGACAAGATGATCGCGACCTATACCGGTCGTCTGATCGAAGGCAAGGGACTTGAGACTCTGCTCGAAGCGATGACGTCGCTCGCGGATCTGGGCCAGCTTCAACTTGTTCTGGTCGGCTCGGGTTCCGGCCAGGTCATCTCGATCGAAGAGAAGCTTCGCAAGGACGTGAACGAGGGACCGCTCAACGGGCGCGTCACTTTCACGGGCCGCGTCGACAACGTGCCCACCCATCTTCAAGCGTCGGACATCTTCGTCTTTCCCACCCTCGATGAAGCGCTCGGGATGTCCGCGGTGGAAGCGCAGGCCTGTGGGCTTCCCGCGGTCGCGTCGCGCACGGGCGGCGTGCCCGACATTATCGATGACGGTCAAACCGGCTTCCTGGTTCCGCCGGGACAGGCCGCGCCGCTCGCTGCAGGGATTCGCGCTTTAGTCGCGGATTCGGGTTTACGTCAGCGCTTCGCGATCTCCGCCCGCGCGAACACAATGCAGCGCTTCGCCTTGCGCACGATGGTCACGCGCTACGCCGACTTGTTCCGAGCCCTGGCGGCGGAAGGGAGCTCGTCCTGAAAGTCGCGCTCACCGGAGCCTCGGGCTACACCGGAGGGCACTTGCTCAAGCGTCTTTTGGCGCGAGGTGATTCCGTGAAGGCGCTGGTGCGGGAAGGCTCCGTCACTCCGGTCCTGAAGTCGAGTGGCGCCGAGCTTGTGATTGGCGAACTCGGAGGTGCCGATGACGCGCGACGGCTGGTCGAAGACTGCGAGGCGGTTCTCCACGTGGCCGCGGTGTATCGCACGGCCGGTCATCCTGACGCGTACTACCGGAAGATCAACGTTGAAGCTACGCGCCAGTTGCTTGAAGCCGCCAAGGCCGCCGGAGTTCGGCGCGTGGTTCATACCTCCACTGTGGGCGTTCACGGAGATGTGAAGAATCCGCCCGGGGATGAGACGTCACCGATCGCGCCGAGCGATATTTATCAAGAGACGAAAGCAGAGGCCGATGCGATGGCCCGCGCATTTGGTGTCGCTGAAGGTCTTGAGGTGGCGATCGTTCGTCCCGGCGCGATCTATGGTCCGGGCGAGACTCGACTTCTGAAGGTGTTCAAGAGCATCGCACGGGGACGCTATGCAGTCGTGGGCTCGGGCCTGCCGCACTACCACCTCGCGTACATCGACGACCTGGTTGATGGCTTTCTTCTGGCACTCGATCGACCAGAGGCGGCCGGCGAGACCTTCATCATCGCGGGGCCGTCTTCCTTGTCCCAAGATGACCTGGCGCGGGAAGTCGCGAAGGCGACCGGTGGTTCCGTGTGGCCGTTTCACATTCCCGCCTGGCCTATTCAACGCCTTGGTGATGTCGTGGAGGCGCTCTGGGTGCCGCTTGGGATCGAGCCGCCTCTCCATCGGCGTCGGGTGGACTTCTGGGTGAAGAACCGTTCGTTCACTATTGCCAAGGCGCGTCGCCTGCTCGCCTACGCGCCGAAAGTGGACGCTGCCGAAGGCATCAAGCGAACCGCCGACTGGTACCGAGCGAAC
>JBDSLN010000454.1:0-3501 GCA_039916365.1 Vicinamibacteria bacterium | reverse complement strand
GCGCGCGCGGTCGTCGCCTGGAAGTAGCAGTCGCAGATGAATCGCCTCCACCGCGCCACGCAGATCTCGCACCGCGATCGCGCACGCGGAATCGCCGAACACAAGATCGACCGTGCCCGCGCGTGCTGGAAGTCCACGCAGCGCGGCCGAGAGCGCCGTGGTCACGCGAGGGCGCGCCAAGCCAAGCGATCCCATGACGCGTTCGCTTTCGACGATGAGAGACTTCAACACCGCCTGCGCCAAAACGACATCTGGTCCGATCGACGCCGACGTCTCGGTGCGAACTTCGGCCTGCGCTATGGGAAATGGAAGAAGCGGAGAAAGCCGGAACCTCACCACGTCGGCTTCATCGACCTCGGAAGTCTTGGCCTTGTCGATCGACTGGCGGTCGATGATGGACGGGAACGCCGCACCCAGCGGCAGGACAACCGTGGCGTCGCTTCCGGGCGCCTTGAGATCACGGATCAGCCGGGCCACCGACTCGCGCGAATCGGCAAGCACGTCGGAGAAAAGAGCCGACTGTCCGGCGTGCGACTCGAAACGCTCAGAAGCGAATCGTTCGAGTCGCGGACCGCGCAGGGTCTGTCGGTAGACCGCGAGGGCTGCGCTGCGCGTGTCGACAAAGACCAGCGCCTTCTCGGAAAACCACATAAGCGGCAATCTTAGGGCGTCTTGCCGGTTTGAAACCGCACGGACGGCTGGGATTGAACCGAGCCTTGTACGGGCCAGTTGGTTCGAGACGCCATGCATCCGCTACGATGAGGCGTCCCACGACGGACAGAAGAGGAATCCGAGATGAAGTTGAGCCACCCGATCGCGCGATCGCGAACGATCGCCTCCCTTGTCGCCCTGTCCTTGTTCGGGTCGCGCACCCTGGCGCAAGAGCCGCCTCCCAAGGTAGCGGTCACGCCCGCGACCGACGCGGCGACCAGCACCGACGTACCGGCGGACGCGAAACGCGCGGGACAGGATGTGCCAGTGCCAACGCGCAAGAAGTACGTGGCGCCCGAGTATCCGATAGATGCAGCGGTCGCGGGCATCCGTGGCATTGTCATCATGGAGTTGCTCATCTCCGAAAGCGGCACCGTCTCGCGTGCGCGCGTCACCCGATCGATCCCGGGCCTCGACGAGGCCGCCATCAACGCGGTGAAGCTCTGGGAATACGAGCCGTCGAAGCTCGCCGGCAAGCCGGTCAAAGTTCTGATGTCGCAGTCGATCACCTTCGCGCTCAAGCTGCCGGAGATCCAGCGCTCCGTTGGTCTTCCTGAACTGAAGAGCGGCGGCGCGCCCAGTGTTCCCGCCGGCCTGACCACGCCCGAGACGGCCTCCGTTACCGTGACCCTTGGGAGTCAAGGTGAGGTGCGCGAGGCCTCGCCGGTGGATGGCAATGCGGCGCTTGGGGACGCGCTGTTGCGAGCCGTGAAGTCCTGGCGGTTCATCGTGAGCGACGCAGCGACGCCGCCTTCATTCAAAATCGAAGCGGACTGGACCCCAGGTGCTACGGTGCCCCTGGTGCTCAAGGCGCTTGATCTGAAAAGCGCAGCCTTGGCTGCCCCCATGGCCGCGGTCGGCCTCGGAACATCACCTCTTCAGCCTGCCACCCTAGCGCCCAAGATCTCCACAGAAGTGATTCCGTCCGCCACGCCGTCCGTCGCCACCGATACGCTCCCTGCACGCGAGGAACCGCCGGCGAAAGAGGAGGGAACCTCCGCGATCTCGGACGTTGTACTCGGTCCGAACATTCCCGACCTGGTTCGTGGCCGGCGCCCCACCTGGCCGCCGCTCGCGCGTCTCGGGAACATCACGGGCGACGTCGTGGTGCGTTTCTCCGTCGACCTCGCCGGCCGGGTGACCGTCCATTCCGCCGAGGGTCCGGACATGCTCAAAGAAACGTCGGAGCAGGCGGTCGCGACCTGGCTGTTCCGTCGCACCGCCATCGACCGCATTCATCTGATCGCCACGTTCAAGTTCGGCGGCGATCGTTCGATGGCCAAGGTCGAACGGCAGCCTTAGAACCCTTGGAAGCACAACGAAAGAGCGCCCTTTTTGGGCGCTCTTTTTGCGACATCATGGCGCGACCCGAAGGCCGCGGCGACCTACTTGGTGGCGGGAGCGGGAGCCGCTTCCTTGCCTCCCTTGGACGCCTTCTCCTTGGCCTTGTACTCGTATCCAACCAGCTCGATGAGCGCCACGTCGGCGTTGTCGCCAGCGCGATGTCCGAGCTTGATGATGCGGGTATATCCGCCGTTCCGCGTCTGGAAGCGCGTGCCAACCACGTCGAAAAGCTTCTTCACAATGATGGGATCGTGAATATCGCGCGCGGCCAGACGGCGAGCGTGAACGAGCTGGGCCGCCGTTCCCTCGCGACGCGCGAGGGTGATGATCTTCTCGGCGAAGGGCCGAAGCTCTTTCGCCTTGGGCAGGGTGGTCTCAATGCGCTCTTCGCGGATCAGCGCAGTCGCGAGATTCCGCAGCAAGGCGATCCGGTGGGAGGTGGTCCGTCCCAGCTTTCGTCCGGCGGCTCGGTGTCTCATGGTTGTAAATCCTTAGGTGTTTCTTTCGCGGTCGCTCGCAGGCTTTGCGAGACGACCGCGAATTATCTCTGATTAGTCGCGGCGAAGAAGGTCGGGCTGGAGACGCATGCCGAGGGACAGCCCCCACTTGCGCAGCTGGTCCTTCGTTTCGTTCAGCGACTTCTGGCCGAATTTGTTAATGCGGAGCAACTCGCTCTCGGTGCGCACCACCAGCTCGCCCACGGTCTTGACGTTGATCTGGGTGAGGCAGTTGTACGCGCGGACGGGCAACTCGAGGTCATCGATCTTGCGCGCCAGCTTCTCGCGAAGCGCTTCGCGATCGGTGTCGCCCACGGGAACGGCGGCCGCTTCAGACGCGGCCTGGGGAAGCGACTCGGCCTGCTCGGGGAGGTTGAGGAACATCAGCATGTGCTCGCGAACAAGGCGGGCGGCAAGGCCAACGGAGTCGCGCGGAGTGGTGACGCCGTTGGTCCAGATTTCGAGGGTCAGCTTCTCGTAGTCAGTGGCCTGACCGACGCGGGCGGCCTCGACGAAATAGTTGACCTTCTTGACCGGAGAGTGAACGGAGTCGATGGGAATCCAGCCGATGGAAAGGGACTCGTCGAAATTCTTTTCGGCGGGGACGTAGCCGCGGCCGGACTTCACCACCATCTCGATGTTCAGCGAGGAACCCGCCGACAACGTAGCGATGTAAGCCTCGGGATCGAGGACGTCGACGTCGGCGTCGGGGGTGATGTGCTTGGCACGGATCTCACCGGCTTCAGACGTCTTGAGATAGATCGTCTTCGGGTGATCAACGTTCAGACGAAGCGAGAGCTTCTTGAGGTTGAGGATGAGGTCGGTCGCGTCTTCGGTGGCACCTGGGATCGGCGAGAACTCGTGAAGCACACCCTCGAGGCGGATCGCGGTGATCGCAGCTCCCGCGATGCTCGAAAGGAGAACGCGGCGCATCGCATTGCCGACCGTG
>JBDSLN010000453.1:0-3413 GCA_039916365.1 Vicinamibacteria bacterium | reverse complement strand
CGCGCGTCGGAACAGCCGAGGATGATGGCAAAGGGAGACTGCTCTTTCGTCAGTTCACGCCGACGAGCCTCATGAGCGAGGGTGTCGCTGTGAGCCACCCCCGAAAGGAAACGGCGGTTGCCTTCTTTCAGGCGTGCGACCGCGTCCGCTGGTTGAATCATTCGTAGAGTCTAAGGAGTTCCAGTGACGAGACATGATCGCCGCGCCCGGGCCCAAGAACCCAATCGCTACTTGACGTCGATCTTGAGCGGGGTCACGGTGACCGACTCAAGCTTCTTTTTCTGAAGCAGAATCACGAGCTTCGGCAGGTCGTTCTTGATGATGGCGTCCATCTGACCGAGTTGCACGTCAAGTTTGTCGGACAGCATCTTGAAGACCTCGCGGCTCTGGTCGGTGGGCTTCGCGTCTGCGCTTTCGATGACGCCCTGCAGCGCCGCGATCTTGTTGTTGAGCTTGATCGGGAAGTTGAGCGGATCCTGTGAGCTTTGGTTCTTCACCTGATAGATCTCGCTCTCGACGGCTCCCAATTTGGCGTTGAAAGCTCGCGCGGTCAGGAGGACCGAGGAAGGCTTCTTGCCCGTGTCGAGCTGCTTGATCCGCGCGTCGACCTGCCCCGTGATTCCGCGGATGAGCAGAATCGCTTCATTGGCCTGAGACGCCTTGTTGCGCACCTGGATCGCCAGATCAAACCGCGCCTGCAGATCAGCATCCGTGATGTCTTTGAGCAAAGTCTCTTCGCGCTTGATCACGAAGGGCTGGGTCTGACTGGCGCCGTCCACGTTCAGACGGACCGTGTAAGCCCCTGGAGGAGCGACCGGACCGCGCGGGCTGGCCGCCCACATGATGAGGCCTGGAAAATCGACTGAGCCTGGATAGCGCATGTCCCAATTGAGACGATGGGTGCCGGGAATGACCGCGGGCTTGGGATCCTGAGGGCGGCGGAACTCGCCATCGCCTGGAGGCGGTTCGGGCTTCTTGTCGGCGGGTTCCGGAACGCCGGTGAAGGTCTTGATGGTCAATCCCTTCGCGTCCATGACCTCGATGGTCACTTTCTGCGCCCCCGCCTTGAGGGAGTAGTCGAAAGAAACGTTCGCGTCGAGGCCGCGACGCGCGGGCTCAGGCTTGAAGAGATGGAACGCCTCGGCCTTCACCTGGTCGTTGAGCTGACGGAGGGACGCAATGTTGTCCATGACGTACAGCGCGCGGCCGTGAGTCGCTATCAGCAGGTCGCGCTGCTCGACCGCGATGTCATGCACCGGGGTCACGGGAAGATTTTGGCGCAGCGACTGCCAGTTGTCGCCGTTGTCGAACGACACATAGATGCCGTTCTCGGTACCGAGATAAAGCATCTTCTCCCGCTTGATATCCTCGCGAATGGCGCGCACGAAGTCGCGCGGCTCCACACCCTTAATGATCTTGGTCCAGGTCTGGCCATAATCGTCAGTGCGGTACGCATAGGGTGCGAAGTCATCGCGGCCGTAGCGGTTTGCGGCCATATAGGCCGACCCCGCACGGTAGGGTGACGCTTCGACCAGGCTGATGCGCGCAAAGTCGGGCAGATCCTTCGGCGTCACATTCGTCCAGGTCTTGCCGCCGTCTTTGGTCACGAACACATAGCCGTCATCCGACCCGGTCCAGATCACGTTCGCGTCATGGGGCGAGGGTGCTATGGAGAAGATGGTCGCGTAGGTCTCAACCCCCGTGTGGTCCTTGGTGATGGGACCGCCGGAGGGTCCGAGAGTCTGTGGGTCGTGCCGGGTAAGGTCAGGCGAAATCTTGGTCCAGCTCTGGCCTTCGTTGGTGGTCTTCCAAAGATGCTGGGAACTCACATAGAGAACGTTCGAGTCCTGCGGTGAAAACACAATGGGGAACGTCCACTGGAAACGCTCGGCGATATCGGCCGAGGTGTAGCCCATGGGGTTATCCGGATAGGGATTGATCTCCCGGGATTGATCGGTGCGCCGATCGAAGCGCGTGATCAGCCCGCCATAACTGCCCGCGTAGAAGATATTGGGATCCTTGGGATTCGAGGCGATATAGCCGCTCTCACCGCCGCCCGCGGAGTAGAAAATGGGAGCCACCCGGCCGCCAAATCCTCCCGCCGAATTTTCGCTTGAAACGCACGCGGTGCTGTTGTCCTGCTGCGCGCCGCACACGTGATACGGGACGTCGGTGGTGCTGGTCACATGGTAGAACTGCGCGGTCGCGAAATCCTGATCGGTCCAGGTCTCGCCGCCGTTGACCGAGACATTGGCGCCTCCGTCGTTGGCTTCGATCATGCGACTGCTGTCGTTGGGCGCAATCCACATGTCGTGGTTGTCCCCGTGGGGCGGACGTAGCGTCGTCCAGGTCTTTCCCGCATCGATGGACTTGTTGAAGCCGACGTTCAGGACGTAGACGGTGTCCTTCACCTTCGGATCCGCGTAAACGCGGCTGTAGTAGAAAGCGCGCTGGCGCAGATCGCGCTTGGCGTTGATGAGCTTCCAGTTAGCGCCCGCATCGTCGGACATGAAAAAGCCACCGTCTTCCGCCTCCACCTGGGCGTACACGCGGTTCGAATCCACCGCGGAAACGGAGAGCCCGATCTTGCCCAGAACGCCTTTTGGCAGACCGGGGTTGCGAGAGATCTCGGTGAAGTGATCGCCGCCGTCGGTCGACTTGAAGATGCCGCTGCCCGGACCGCCCGAGGTCATCCCGTGCGACGTGCGTCCGGCCTCCCACATCGCAACGTAGATGACCTGGGGATTGCCCGGATCGAGAATGAGTTCAATCGCGCCTGTCTTGTTGTCGCGGAAGAGAATTTTTTTCCAGGTCGTTCCACCATCTTTCGAGCGGAAGACTCCGCGTTCATCGTTGGGGCCGGCCGGATGTCCGAAGGCGGCCACATAGACGAGATCGGGATCCTTCGGATGAACGCGGACTTTCGCGATGGCGAGAGTGTCCTCAAGTCCGATGTGCTTCCAGGTCTTGCCGCCGTCGGTGGTTTTGTAAACGCCGTCGCCTTGGGCAATGTTGCCCCGGATCTCGGTCTCACCCATGCCGATGTAGTCGATGTCTGGATTGGAAGGGGCAATTCCAATGGCACCCACCGACGAGGAATTGATCTTGCCATCGGTGGTGGGATTCCAGGTGGTCCCGCCATCGTTGGTCTTCCAAAGGCCGCCGCCGCTCGCGCCGAAGTAGTACTCGTTGGGACGCGCCACGCTGCCTTCGGCGGCAATCGAACGTCCGCCGCGAAGCGGGCCGAGGTTGCGCCAGCGAAGAACTCCGAAGGGCCCCGCCTGAGCGGCGGGACGGTTCGCCGCGGGCGGCTGAGCGGCCGTGAAGTCGGCGCTGCAAATCAGCAGGGCGACCAGCAGGGTCAGAATCGAGTGGGACACTCGGCTTGGGCTGTGCATGGCGGGGTTCTCCTT
>JBDSLN010000452.1:0-7764 GCA_039916365.1 Vicinamibacteria bacterium | reverse complement strand
GACAAGGACATCGGTTCCCTGGAAGTCGGCAAGCTGGCGGACGTGATTGTGATCGACGGCAATCCGCTGATGGATATACGGACCACCGAGAAGGTCACGCACACGATGATCAACGGTCGGCTGTACGACGCTTCCAACGGAGATCAGCTGATGCCCCTCGCAAAAAAGCGCGGCAAGTTCTTCTGGGAGCAGTAGCGCGATCCAGTTCACTGGAGGGTCGACCAAGGAACGGCGGTCCCTGAGCAGGAGTCCGTAGGCTCAGTCGCTCGCCCTGAGCGGCGGTCCGTTTGCTTGGGAGCCGAAGGGAAGGGCCGCTTGTTCGAATCGTTCCGCGGATGGATGAGCGTCGTCCTCGGATCCTTCGGAGCTGGAACGGCTCGGGCGCGCCGGACTGTATGGAGAACTTCTGAATCGGGTGGCGTCTTCCTCACCTCCTACTGGCGGAATAGTCAGAGAACGAGGGAGCGACTCCGCCAGAAGTCCAGCCCTGAAGGATCCGAGGCCGTCGCTCCCTCGTTCGCGCCGGCAACGTTGGAGAAAGCACACGAAGGTCCCTGAGCGGAAGTCCGTCTGCTCAGTCGCTTGCCCTGAGCGGTCGTCTGTTTGAGTCGTCGACGAAGGGAAGGGTCGCCGTTAACCCAGTTCCTAGTCGTTGTCGCCGGCGAGCAATCCGCCGACCGCGCCGAGGATCGAGCCTTCCTCTTTGCCGCCGCGTCCCGCGATTTTCGACGCTCCCACGATGCGATTCGCCATGCGGGACAATGGCAGAGACTGGAGCCAGATTTTACCGGGGCCGGTCAGGGTGGCGAAGAACAAGCCTTCACCACCGAACAGCGCCGACTTGATCTTGCCGACGTACTGAATGTCGTAGTCGACCGTCGGCTGGAAGGCCACGATGCAGCCTGTGTCGACCCGCAACTTCTCACCGGGCGCGAGCGAACGCTCGTGCAGTGTGCCGCCCGCATGAACGAAAGCAAGACCGTCACCCTGCAGGCGCTGCATGATGAATCCTTCGCCACCGAAGAAGCCGGCGCCCAGGCGCTTCTGGAAAGCGATGCCGATGGATACGCCTTTGGCCGCGCACAGGAACGAATCCTTCTGCGCAATCAGCTCCCCGCCGACCTTCGACAGGTCCACCGGGACAATGGTCCCTGGATAGGGCGCGCCGAAGGCGACCTTCTTCTTTCCGTTGCCCTTGTTGATGAACACGGTCATGAAAAGCGACTCGCCGGTGAGCAGGCGCTTGCCCGCGCCCATCAGCGCACCCATGAATCCGCCGCCCTGATTCGATCCGTCACCGAAGATGGTTTCCATCTCGATGCCGTCTTCCATGTACATCATGCCGCCCGCTTCCGCGACCGACGCCTCTCCTGGATCCAGCTCGATTTCGACGAACTGCATGTCTTCGCCATAGATCGTGTAGTCGATGATGTCCATCCGGCTCATGGGATTCTCCTGGAAATGGGGGATCGTTTTGATTGAGCGGGCGTGATCGCCCGTGTCTCAAACAACAAACGATAACCGCGCCGGATTGTTCAAAGGGATGATCTTGCTGGCATAGTTGGCGGACGTGAGCGCCGACGATCCCGCGAGCCGGAAAATCCCGCGGGAACAAGCGTTCCCCTCGAGCATTTGTCATCAATGCGACGCTCCGCCACGCTACGTGACGACCGATAAAGGCTCTGTCTTCATCCAATGCCCGCGGCTGAAGCGCTATCCGCCTCAGCCGGTCCGTTTCTGCGACGCGTTCTCGCCCGCAGCGCCAGAGTGAAGGTTGCCTACTTCTTCCCGAAAAGCATCCGGTACAGCGCAAGGAGCACGATGGCGCCGAAGATCGACATCAGCCAGCCAGCCACGTAGTCCTGGCTGCCTCGCAACTGCTGCCCTATGAACGTGCCGAGCATCGCGCCCACGAGGCCGATCAGCGGCGTCACGATGCAGCCGCCGGGATCCTTCCCGGGCATGATGAACTTCGCGAGAATGCCAACGATGAGCCCGAAAATGGCTTGCCCGATGAGGTGAAACATGTGTTTGGCTCCCTGATGGCGCGGACGTTTTGACCGGCCGGCCCAACCTCAAGCAAAGGCCGGGCCACCCTTCCCGGCGCGCAAACCCTTGAAGCGGGCGATAATCAGGCATACATGACGCTTGCCACTGCTACTTTCCACAGCCTGGGGATCTCCCAAACCACTATCGACGCCCTGATCAAGAAGGGCTACGACCACCCCACACCCTGTCAGACAGAGACCATTCCCGCGGCGCTTGCCGGCAAGGATCTGGTCGTTCAGTCGCGGACCGGCACGGGAAAGACGGCGGCCTTCGGTATCCCGATGGTAGAGCGCGTCGATCAGAACCTCAAGGGCGTGCAGGGTGTGGTACTCGCGCCAACGCGTGAGCTCGCGGTTCAGGTCGCCGAAGAACTGACCGATATCGGCAAGGGTCGCGGTGTTCGTGTCGTCGCGATCTACGGCGGCGATTCGATGGAGCGTCAGACTGACCTTCTCGAATCCGGCGTGCAGCTCGTAGCGGGAACCCCGGGCCGCGTGCTCGACCATCTCCGCCGCGGAACGCTGGACCTCAGGAATCTCAAGGTGTTCGTGCTCGACGAAGCCGACCGCATGCTCGACATGGGCTTCGCGGAAGAGATGCAGAAGATCGTGGCCTTCGTGCCCGAAGAGCGCCAGACCCTGCTGTTCTCCGCGACCATTCCCGCGTCGATCAAGCACCTCATCTACAACTTCCTCAAGGAGCCGCAGTGGCTCCTGCTCTCGGAAGACAAGGTGTACGTGACCGACGTTGAGCACGTCTACTGCATCGTTCCGCGGATGAAGAAGGAGCAGACCCTTTACGACCTTCTGCTTTGGGAAGAGCCGACGTCGGCGATGGTCTTCTGCAACACTCGCGAAGAGACCCGCCAGGTTCACGAATTTCTCCACGCGCGCGGACTTCCGTCGGAGCAGTTGTCATCTGATTTGTCTCAGTCGAAGCGCGAACGAGTCCTGAAGTCGTATCGCGATGGCAAGATCAAGGTGCTTGCGACCACCGACGTTGCGTCGCGCGGCATCGACGTGGACGACGTCTCCCACGTTTTCATCTTCTCGACCCCCGATTCGCCGGAGCAGTACATTCACCGCGCTGGCCGCACCGGCCGCATTGGAAAATCGGGCCGCGCCATCAGCCTGCTCTCGGCCCACGACATCATGAATTACAACCGCCTCGTCAAGCGGTATCACATCGAAGTGAAGGAGCTGCGGCCGCCTTCGTCCGACGATGTTTCGCGCCGCACCTTCGAGCGGGTGCTTGACCTGGTCCTTCAGGAGCGCGCCGGCTCGCCTGATGCGCTGGCGCTGGCCGATGTCCTGATGGCGCGTGATGATCGCCGTCATCTGGTCGCGTCGTTGCTTGAAGTCTGGCGCGATGAGAAGCGGAAGGTGGTCATTCCGGTTGAAGTGGATCCCGCGGAAGCGGCCGAAGCCGCCGCGGAGGCTGCAGCGCCGAAAGGTCCGTCGCGTCCGTACGGCGGCGGCGGTCGGCGTCCTGGTGGCGGAGGCGGTGGCGGCGGAAGAGGCCGCAGCGGTCCTCCGCGCCGACATTGACTACGACGACGCCCTGGCGATCGCGCGGCCTGCGACGCGTGCGGTCGACCAGGCCCATTGGAAGTTGAAGCCTCCAATCCGTCCATCAACGTCCAGGATTTCGCCCACGAAATAGAGACCGGGCACGAGACGCGATTCCATCGTCTTCGGATTCACTTCGTCGATGGACACCCCACCGGAGGTCACTTCGGCGAAGTTGTAGCCGCGGCCGTCGGTCACATTCAAGGGAAACGCCGTCAACCCGGCGACCAGGGCGCGGCGCTTCTCCTTCGAAAGACGGGACAGCGGTTCATCCTGGCCGAGCGCCGTGGTGGCCAGCCGCAACGCCACGGATTGAATCAATCCAAACGCGCGAACGACTTCCGTCGCGACGTTGTGATGCGGTCGATCCTGCGCAGCCGCGGCGAAGTGCGCATCCACGGTGTCGGCATCGAGGTCGGGAACGAAACTGAGCGTCATCGAGACCCCTGTCCCCTCGGACCTGGCGCGTCGGAAGAATCGTGACGCGTTCAGCGGCAACGGCCCGCTGATTCCAAAGTGCGTCCATAGCAGTGAGCCGCGGATGTCCACCGTCTTTTCGCCGTGACGGGAGATGCGGATCGCGGCGTCGTGCGAGATACCCGAGAGCGCTGCGTGAAAGTCGCCGCCCAGGATCAGCGGCTCGAGCGCCGGCACCGTGGAGACAAGCGAATGACCCGCGGCCCGAGCCAGCGAGTATCCGACGCCATCGCTTCCCGTCTTCGGGAGGGAAAGACCACCGGTTGCGAGCACCACATGCTTCGTGGCGACCTCGCCTTCGGATGTCTCGAGCACCCACGCATCAGAGTGGCGCCGCAGTCCCCTGACGCGCACCGAAGTCTTGATCTCCACGCCGAGCCGGTCCGCTTCGCGCAGCAAGGCATCGAGCACGGTGCGCGACTTGTTGGTGGTCGGAAACATCTTCCCAAGCGGTTCCTGTTTCAGCTCGACGCCGATCTCCTCAAAGAACGCGACGGTGTCGGCGACGGAAAACGCTCGCAGGACCTGCTTGACGAACGAAGCGCCGCTGCGCCAGAAGTCCGCCGCATCCACGTGGGCGTTGGTCACGTTGCAACGCGATCCACCCGCGATCAGTATCTTTGCGCCAAGCGTTCGAGCGCCATCGAGCAGGACGATCCTTCGCCTCGCGCCGCTTTCCGGTCGAGCACTCAGCAACCCTTCGCGCTGTGCCAAGAAGCGCGCGACGAAGATCGCGGTGGCAAGTCCGGCGGCGCCGCCACCGACGATGGTGACGGGGATCGCCTCTGGAGCATCGGAAGGAGCGCTCTCTGAGATAATAGGGTTCACGAAACTCACATCATGCCAAGGTACGACTATCACTGTCCCGAAAATGACAACATCGTCGAAGTCCGCCATGGCATCAACGAGCGGATGAAGACCTGGGGCGAAGTGTGCGAGCGGGCTCAGATCACACCAGAGGACACACGGCTCGATGCCCCGGTCGAACTGGTGGTCTACGCGCCGGCTCTTTCGTTTCCCCAGGGTGATTCGTCGCTCAAGAGCATGGGTTTCAGCAAGCTTGTCCGACGTGACGATGGTGTCTATGAAAACGTCACCGCGCGCGACGGCCAGTCCAAGATCGTTTCCGCCGATACACCTGCGTCGGCTCTGAACCTGGGCTCCTCCGTCGGAGACTGATTTCCATCCAACGTTTGAAAGGGCGACGTCCATGACGACGAAGCGTTTTTTTCTGCCTCTGGCTTTGCTGGCGTTCACCGCCGTTCAAGCGCAGGCGCAAAGCGAAGAAGCCCTCCGCAACGCCTTCATGGGCCGCCGGGTGACCATCCGCGTCGATATGCCCGCGAGCCACAAGGGCATCGACCTGCGCTTCGACAAGCCGGTTCCTTTCGATCTGAAGGAGAACAGCGACCGCATCCGCGAACATGATGCATCGCTCGTTGCGGGGGATTCCATCCCCGTGACCTTCATCAAGGTCAAGGGGGACCTGATCGAGGTTCACCTGGGCGGCGGCGGTTTCAACTGGTTCAGCGATTCCACCACCCGCACGGCGTCTGCAACCGGGAAGTCCAATCGTGAGAAGGATCTCGAGAACGACATCAAGCGCGAGACCGACCGCGAGCGTCGGCGTCGCCTGGAGCGTGAGCTCGATGACCTTCGTCGCGACCGCGAGCGTCAGGATGCACGCGAACGTCGCGACGTCGAGGACTACAATCGCGGCGCTCGCGAGCGTGATCTCGAGCGCGCCCTCCGTTCTGGCTCGCGCTTCAACCTTCGGTTCAAGAAAAACGTTCCCTTTGATGCGCTGACGCCAGCCGGTTTCGAGCGTTATCTCGATGCGTGGGTTGATTTCTCGGCCCGCGCCGATCGGCGTTCTTCGGGTCCGCCGCCTTCGACCTCATCCGGCAGCGCTCGCGACACGCAGAGCCGCGATTGGAAAAAAGGCACACCGCGTCGTGAGATGGAAGATGCGCTCGGCCGCGCCCGTCGCGAACGCAGCTGTCCGGGCGACGACGGTGGTCTCGAGTGCAAAATCCTCACGTTCGACGACGGTCCGGACGAGATCGACGCCACCTTCGTCGAAGGCATCCTGGTCCGCTACGCGACGAAGCGCCGCTGAGCCCGCGGTGTTGGCCGTGTCGATCGCTGACGGCGACGCCTCTCCTGCAACCGTAAAGTAAACTGACCGGCCCGCCGATGTTCGATTCTCTTTCCGACCGACTCCAAAGCGTCTTCAAATCGCTGCGTGGCCAGGGTGCGCTCACCGAGGCCGACATCGACGCGGCCATGAAAGACATCCGGATTGCGCTGCTCGAGGCGGACGTGAACCTCAACGTCGCGAAGGATTTTCTGGCGAAGGTTCGCGCGAAGGCGATTGGCCAGGAAGTTCTGAGGAGTCTGTCCCCCGGGCAGGCGGTCGTTCGCATTGTTCGCGATGAAATGATCGCCCTTCTCGGCGGCACTTCGGGACGGCTCAAGGAAGCCAAGCGGACGCCCACCGTCATCATGATGGTCGGCCTTCAGGGTTCGGGTAAGACGACCACCACCTCGAAGCTCGCGAAGTATCTGACGAAGAACGGCCGCTACCCGCTGGTCGTCTCCACCGACGTGGCCCGCCCGGCCGCGCGGGAACAGCTCGGAATTCTCGCCGGCAAGATTGGTGTGAAGTTCCTGCAGCCAGCCACCGACGCGCCGCTCGAGATCGTCAAAAAGGCGATCGCCGAGTGCCGTTCGATGGGCTACGACATTCTCCTGATCGATACCGCCGGCCGTCTCCACATCGACGAAGAGTTGATGGCGGAGTTGAAGGCGCAGAAGACTCTGGCCGAACCGTCGGAAATCTTCTTCGTGGCAGATGCGATGACCGGCCAGGACGCGCTCGTGAGTGCCTCGGCGTTCCATCAGCAGATCGGAATCACCGGCATTGTGCTGACGAAGCTCGACGGCGATGCGCGCGGAGGTGCTGCCCTCTCCGCCGCCTCGGTCACCGGCACGCCGATCCGTTTCGCGGGAACGGGCGAAAAGCCGGAAGACTTCGAGCTGTTCGATCCGAGCCGCATGGTCGGCCGCATTCTCGGCATGGGCGACGTGATGGGCCTCATCGAGAAGGTCGAGGAATCGATCGATCCCGCGAAGGCGGCCGCACTCGCCAACAAGATGATGCGGAACGAGTTCTCGCTGGACGATTATCGTGAGCAACTCAAGCAGGTCCGCAAGATGGGGAAGATCGGCGATCTCGTCCGCATGATCCCCGGCGTGCCCAAGGTCAACGATGACCAGATGGCGCAGGGCGAAGGCGAGATGAAGAAGTTCGTGGCGATCCTCGATTCCATGACCATCCAGGAGCGCGAACGTCCTGAGATCATTTCCGGGTCGCGCCGGAAGCGTATGGCTCTGGGAAGTGGAACCAAAGTTGAAGATGTGAACCGTCTGATCAAGCAGTACGAACAGACACGAAAAATGATGAAGATGATGTCCGCGCAGAACGCTCAAGGATCGAAGCTTCGGAAGCTCGCGTCCCGTTTCGGCATGCCCGGGTTGTCATGACAGGCCGTTTCAGGAGAAACTAAGGGATGCTCGCTATTCGTTTGCGCCGTACCGGAACCACCAAGAAGCCGTACTACCGTGTCGTTGTCGCTGACTCACGCGCGTGGAGAGACGGAAAGTTCGT
>JBDSLN010000451.1:0-4903 GCA_039916365.1 Vicinamibacteria bacterium | reverse complement strand
CGCATGATGTGCGAAGAGATCTTCGGACCCGTGGTCACGTATTACGTCTATCCCGATGAGCAGTGGCTCCAGCTCCTCAACATCGTCGATTCCACCTCGCCTTACGGGCTCACGGGCTGCATCTTCTCGCGCGATCGCCGCGGAGTTCAGGAAGCGTCCCACGGATTGCGTCATGCCGCGGGCAACTTCTACATCAATGACAAGCCGACGGGCGCCGTGGTCGGTCAGCAGCCGTTTGGTGGGGCCCGCGCTTCCGGAACCAACGACAAGGCCGGATCGAAGATGAACTTGATGCGCTGGGTTTCGGCCCGCACCGTCAAGGAGACCTTTGCGCCCGCCGACGACTTCCGCTATCCGTTCATGGCCGCGGAATAAGGCGCGCCGGCTCGCGTTTTCTTCTGCCGGTCTACTGAGCAGACGCGCGTCAGTACACCCAGACGATGTCGTAGCGCAGTAACTTCGTGGCGGCCTTGGCGGGCGCGACCTTCTTCTGCTCGAAGCGAGTGGGGTCGACATCGGCGACACTTGCAATCTCCGTCTGCAGTCCTTCGACTTCCTGCTTGAGCGCTTCGACGCGCGCCTCCGCGTTGTCTTCCATCCGGTTCTTCGACGTGACGCCACCCATCGCCGACGCGCCCTTGCGGATCGTACTGATGGCGCTTCCCTTCCGGCCGCCAAAAAGCGATCCCAGCATCGAAGCGCCGATTTCAAACGCGCCCTTGAGCATGGCCGCATGCTTCTCCTGGCCGCGTCCTTCCAAGTCTTCAGAGGCCTTTCGAAGGTCGAGCTCCTTCTTACGCAGCTTTTCCTTCAGCTTGTCGGTCAGCGCACCGCCACCAGCCGACTCGAGACGCTTCTCGAAATCTTCCGCCGACTCGCCGGGATTTGACTGGGTCCTGCTCAGCTCGTCTATCCAGACCGTCATCATGAACTCGTCGGCCAGACGATCCTTCACCGCCCGCTCAATTCCCTTGGCGCCGGCAGTCGCGACGTAGGCCGGAATGTCTCCGTAGCGAACGCTGGTCGGCGCGCTCGCCGTGACGCTGCCTTCGTCCTCGAGTTCGATGTGCTCTGCGTCGAGAATCTCAGCCGGCGATGGGACGGATAGCGGATAGAGGCGCACCCCGATGACCTCATCCTGATCCTTCAACCGATACGCGTACTTCACGAGCAGGTGAGCCTCCGCTTGCTCGGCGCCGTACTTCGCGAAGTACAGGTGCTTGAAGGGAGCCGGCAAAACCGGGGCCGTGGAGACCTCATCGCGCGAAGCCGCAGGCGTTGCCTTGGCGCCGCTTGTGTGATCAGCCATGAGAATCGAGATCTCATCGCGCGTAATGGGACCACGCAGGTAAGACATGGCGAAGCGCGAGGCCAGCAGGGTTGGCTTGCTGCGATGGACGTCATGGAGCAGGAACACACGTTTGCGAGCAGCGCTCAAGAGAGTCTCGATCGCCGCGGCATCCACACCCGCGCCAACAAGACCATCACGCAAGCGATCCCGGTCGTTGTCGGTTTGAAGACGCCCGACCATCCATGTGCCGATGTTTCCAAGGCCCTTGTAGTCAAGGTCTATGGGGTTCTGGGTCGCGAGGACAATGCCTACCCCCTGCGCGCGCGCCTGCTTCAGCAACGTCAGCAACGGCCGCTTGGTCGGAGGATTGGCCGGATGAGGCGGGAAGTAGCCGTAGATCTCGTCCATATAGATGAGAGCGCGCAGCGAGGTCGTGCCCGACTGGCGCCGCATCCACGTTTTCACCTTGTCGAGGATGAGCGCGGTGACGAAGAAACGCTCTTCCTCGGAGAGATGGGCTGTGTAGATGATGGAAAGCCGCGGACGACCGTCGGCCGCGAACAGCATGCTCGGAATGTCCAGCGGCTGGCCGACGCGCCACGACTCGAACTGCGGCGAGGCGAGAAGATTATTGAGCGCCATCATGAGACCCTGGCGCTGCTTGCGCGGATAGACACTCTCGAGCGGCAGCGCGCCGATCTTGTCGAACGGTGGATCCGCCACCGCTGCGATCAGGGATTCGAGCGCCAGGCTCTTCCCCGACTTCCACGCGTTCTCAATGATGTTGGCGAGGAGAATGTACTCCTGAGACTGAAGCGGATCGGCGTCGATCTTGAGCAGTCCCAGCAGGCCGCTGACGATCCCGGCGATCTCATCCCGCAAATCCTCGGGCGCCTTATCGAACTTCATCGACGGCGCTTCCAGGGACTGCAGCACATTGAGCTGAACACCCGCCGAGGAACCGGGCGTGTAGATCACGGCGTCGTGCTTGGCCTTCAGATCCTTGATATCCGCCGGGCCCAGTCCCCAATCCGCCAGGCCCTTCGTCCAGATCGCCGCGACCTCGGCGGCGACCGTCGCAGGCGTCTTGCCTTCGCGGCGCGCCGCATCCTTGTCGATCCACGGCTCGAAGGACGACGGCTGCAGGTCGTCGAAGAGGAGGAGCAGGTTCCCGAGATCGCCCTTGGGATCGATCGCGATCACCGGAATGCCCTGGCGGAGCACTTCTTCGATCATCGCGATGGCGAGTCCGGTCTTGCCCGACCCCGTCATTCCCACGATGAGTCCGTGAGTCAGAAGATCCGTCGGGTCCAGATCGATCCGCGCGCCCAGAGCGTCGCCGGAAGGCGGCGCTTCCTTACCGAGAAAAAGTCCTTGAGCCATTGGCTGAGTATAGGAGCGCTCCCGAGCGGACCTGCCGTAGCATTCCTCCGTCGCGTCAAATGAAATCAGCCGCCGTCCGATCACCCCAGACGCGCGCCCACCCCTGGCGCGCGCTGCGCCTGCGCTTCCTGGTCTTCGTGGGCTTTGCCGTGGCCTTGGTCGCCCTCATCGTTGAGGAAGCGGGTGGAAGGTTCACCCATCGGGCCCTGGAGGATCAGGCGGTCCAAGCCGCCGGGACAGTCGCCCTGGGAGTTGCTGTCGATCTTGTAGATCAGGCCGACCTTCCTACAGCATCCGAACTGGAACAGCTCGCGGTGGTCTATCGACAACTCGTGCCAACCCTGCGGTCGCTCTCGGTGCTGGAGGTCCAAAACAAGACACTCACTCTCATCGCCACGACCGCGCCCAAGCCGGAAGGCGAGCTGGAGGCGCTCGCATCGCAGGCCATTTCAACCCGGGCGCCTGCGGTGGAGTCGACGAGTCGCGGACCCGATTCCCTGCGCCTTGTCGCAGCGCCTCTGGAAGTGCGAGGAAAGGCCTACGGCGCCGTCATCGTCGGAATCTCGCTCTCCGCGGTGGCGCGAACGCAGGAACGCATCCGCCGGACCCAGTATCTACTCGTGGTCGTCTCCACGCTGTTGATTGCGCTCGTGGTCGACCTGGTGGGGCAGCGCCTCGTCTTCTCTCCCCTGCGGACCCTGCGAGACAGCATCGAGCGCGCCCGCGAAGGCGACCGCGGCAAGCGCGCGCCCGTCATGCGGGCCGACGAAATCGGCGACGTTACGAATGCGTTCAATGAGATGTTGACGCGCATCGAAGGCTTCTCCGCGACGCTCGAAGGCGAAATCGCGCGTGCGACGCGCGCTTTGGCGGAACGCAACGTGGAGCTGCAGAGTTCGGTCGAGCAACTCTTCGAGGCGCGCCGGGAACTCGCCCGCGGCGAAATGCTTGCGGCCACCGGACAGATGGCCGCGACCTTTGCTCACAAGATCGGCACGCCCCTCGCCCTGATCTCCGGATACGTGCAGCTTCTTCTTGCCGAAGCGCCGGACGGCACGGAGGCGCAGGGTCGTCTACAGACGGTCAGTGAACAGATCGGCCGCGTGGCCGCGATCGTCCGCGAGCTGATGGATCAAACCCGCACGCCGCTTCTCCGCCTTCAGAGCACCGACGCGACCACTCTGATCGAGAACATTGCTCGTCTCGCGCGACCCAGTGCCGATCAGAAGGGCGTATTGATTGAAGTGGACGCCGCAGCCGAAGGCTTACCCATCATGGTCGACATCGGTCAGATGGAACAGGTCTTCCTGAACCTGGTCACCAACGCCCTCGATGCGATGTCCCAAGGCGGACGACTAACCTTGCGCGCGCTGCAGATCGATGGGACGATCCGATTTGAAGTCGAGGACACCGGGTCGGGCATTGCCGCGACGGTGAAGCCGCGGATCTTCGATCCGCTCTTCACGACCAAGGAACCGGGGCGAGGCACCGGGCTCGGCCTCCCCATCGTCCGCGACGTCGTGGTCGCCCACGGGGGGACGGTCGAAGTCCAGTCGGAGGAGGGGCAGGGCTCGCGCTTCATCGTCTCGTTGCCGGACAAGTCGGAGGCGTCCAGGGACGGCGCGGCATGAGTCTTGATGCGTCCAGCGGGATGAGACCGATGAAAATCCTGATCGCGGACGACGAGCCGGAGATCTGCCGCTTCATCTCCGACCTGATCCGCGGCGACAACCGCGACATCGCCACCGCCATAAGCGTCGAAGCCGCGGTTGAGATGCATCGCCGCACCCCGTGCGACATCGTCGTATCGGACATCAACTTCAACACGAACCTCACCGGGCTCGACCTCCTGCGCTCGGTGCGCACGGGCGCCCACGGTCCGGAAGTGGTTCTGATGAGCGGCTTCGGAACGCTCGAGACCGCGGTGGAAGCCGTGCGCGCGGGCGCCTTCGACTACGTCAGCAAACCGTTCGACATCAATGAGGTTCGTTCCACCGTCGATCGCGCGGTCCGTCAGCGTGTTGCCACCCTGATGGAGTCTGAAGCGCCTTCTGTTCCCGCGCCGACCGGCGACGCGAAGGCTCCGGCCGCCCTCGTCGGGCGCAGCCGCCTGATGCTCGCCGTCTACAAGCAGATCGCCCTGTCGGCGCCTTCAAATGCGTCCGTTCTCATCATCGGCGAGACCGGCACCGGCAAGGAGCTGGTCGCGCGCGCCATTCATCGTCATTC
>JBDSLN010000450.1:0-3915 GCA_039916365.1 Vicinamibacteria bacterium | reverse complement strand
GGCAGACGTAGCTCAGTTGGTTAGAGCGCCTGATTGTGGATCAGGAGGTCGTGGGTTCGACCCCCACCGTCTGTACCAAGTTCCAGCGACTTACGGCCATTCAAGTGTGGCATTGAGCATGAGCATGTCCCTGGCTTTCTCTGGCAAGTGTCGATGGCGGGTTCCCGCACCCACGAGTTTCACGCCGTCGCCTTCGTCGAGAGTCTCCCCTTGCGCGAAGTTGCCGCAGAGATCGCGGGCGAGGTGAGGCCCGCTGCCACCGGCGGGCGGCCTCTCTACGATCTCCGTCGCGCCCTCGGCGAGGGCGAGGCCTTTTACTTCTCGTTCGGCGCAGTGGTGTTCCGCGATGTAGCCACGCCCGAAAGAGAGGCCGAGGTGGCCAGGCTCCGCCTCAAGCGTCACCTCCAGATCGCCGCGAACGAATCGGTCCGGGTGCGCGTGCTGCCGGAGGCGACCCTCGGGGTCGCGGACGGCTATCTGACCGTGGACACCCTGACTCCGGGTCGTTGCCTGATCATTGCTCTCACGATCGCGCAAAGTGCTGCGGTGGAATATTACGAGCGGATCGTGGATGAAATGTTCGGAAAGACCGCGGAGTGGGTGGACGGCCTCGAGAAGCGCGGCACGGTCAAGATGTCGGTTCGGCCGCTTCATCGCTTCATCGGGCACGCCCTCGCCACGCGCAGCGAGGTCATCACCGTCCTGCATTTGCTTGACAAGCCTGATGAGACCTGGGACGACCCCTCGATGGCCGCCATCTATGACGACCTGCGCGATGAGTTCGACCTGGGGGACCGGCATGATGCGCTCGAGCACAAGCTCAAGAACGTGCAGGAGTCGCTGGAGCTGATCCTTGATGTCGCGCGCGACCGACGTCTCTTTCTGCTCGAAGCCAGCGTTGTCGCTCTGATCATGTTGGAAATCGTTCTGTCGCTTGTGCGCGCACACTGAGCGACGCTCCGGGACCGCCCGCGTGTTGCTGGCACCTTGAATGCCGTCCGTGTCCAGCGTGCGGTGATAAATTCCGTCGAATGGAACTGGTCGAAGCCGCACTTCCCCGCGGCCTGCGTGATCTCCTGCCGGGAGAAATGATCGCCCGACAGCGCATGATCGCCACGATCCAGCGCGTGTACGAGCTTTACGGCTTCGTGCCCATCGCGAGTCCCGCGATCGAGCACCTGCGCGTGCTGGCGGGTTCAGGCGGCGCCGAAGCGTCCGCATCCATCTTCCGCGTGCAGGGGCCGGAAGATGATCCGCTCGGCCTTCGCTTCGACCTGACCGTCCCGCTCGCGCGTTTCATGGCGCAGTATCCGGAGATCCCACGCCCCTTCCGCCGCTATCAAGTGGGATCCGTGTTCCGCGCCGACAAGCCGGGCCCCGGACGCTTCCGTGAGTTCACACAGTTCGACCTCGACTCGGTCGGCACTCCTTCGGAGATCGCCGATACCGAGATCATCGCGGGCATGTGCGACACGCTCAGCGCTCTCGAAGTCGGGCCGTTCCGCGTTCGCTTCTCCAGCCGTCGCGTGCTGAATCTTCTGATGCCGCTCGCCGGCATCGATCAGGGTCTGGCCGCCGACGTCTTCCGCGTTCTCGACAAGCTCGACAAGATTGGCATCGAGAAGGTGCGCAGGGAACTCACCACCGGATACAAGGATGAGTCCGGCGACACCATCACCGGCGTCGGGCTTCAAATGGAGCAGGTTTCGCGGATCGAGAAATTCCTCGCCATCAAAGGCGAGTCACGCGACGAAGTTCTCGTGGGAGTGCGCGATGTTTTCAGCGGCGTCGAAGGTGCCGCCGAAGCCATCGATCCATTGGAGAAGATCTCGCGCCACCTCAAGGCACTCGACTATCACGAAGACCGCGCGGTCATCGACCTGAGCATCGCCCGCGGACTCGCGTACTACACCGGGCCGGTGTTCGAAGCAGTTCTTCTCGACGCGCCGGAGTTTGGTTCGGTCTTCGGCGGCGGACGCTATGACGACCTCGTGATGCGTTTTCTGGGCGAACGCGTGCCCGCGACCGGCGCATCCATCGGTGTCGATCGCCTACTGGCAGCGCTCATCAAGCTCGGTCGAACCGGAACGCGCAAGGCCACCGCGCAGATTCTCGTCACCACCATCGACCCGAGTCTGATGGACGACTACCTCGCCATCACGTACGAGCTTCGTCGCGCCGGAGTACCGACCGAGCTTTACCTCGGCCCGGAGAGCGGCCTCGGCAAGCAGATCAAGTACGCCGATCGCGCAGGAATTCCGTTGGTGCTGATCCTTGGCTCCGATGAAAAGACCAAGGGCATCGTCACGCTGAAGGACCTCGAAGCGGGTGCGAAAGGCGCGGCCCAGCTTTCACAGAACCGCGATCAGTGGCGTCAGTTACGGCCGGGACAGTTCGAAGTCGCGCGGACCGATCTGGTCAAAGCGGCGAAAGACTTCTCGCGGTAACAGTTCACACTTCCGCGGCCGGCTCGCCCATGCGGATCGTGTTCTTGCCCGCGCGTTTCGCCTCATACATGAACCGAGTGCGGCGGACCACCAGACGCCGTCGACTCGATGTAGCGGTGTTCGACTCGACGCCAAGCGGCCTCGGTCGCAGCCCTGGCTTTCTCCCAGGTGAGCGGTGAGTCCGCCCGGTGGGCGTCCCAATCTCGTTGGAGTTCCACGTTCAAGTCCGCAAACTGGCGGCCTTCGTAGCGATGGTAGGACTCCCAGCCAAACCTATACGCCGGCTCGTAGTCGACGTACTCGAGAGTGTGATCGACATGAGGAGCGTCCTTGAACTGCTCCTTCCAGTATTTGTCTTCCTGGGCGGCGTCGATCGACCGCGCCGCGCTGTTTTCGGCAACCCCGTCCATCACGCCTCCGAAAGCGGCACCGGCCACGCGCATGCGCGGATCCTTGTTTGTGTCAGTCTTTTTGTTCATGGTCGTACTCCTGGGCAACAGAATTGAGGCGGGGGAAGACTCACCGGAAAATGCCGAAGTTGCCTAAAAGTGAGTAAAGGATGAAGAAGGCGATGACCGTGCCGAAGCATCCGCATCCCATCTTGTTGGCACCCCATCCGGCGACCGCACCGCGAAGAATTTTGCTCACGCCGCACCTCCAGCTAAACCGACGGTGCGATCTGATGCACCGAGCGTGCCAGATCATTTGGGCCGATTCCATGGGATTCCGCGAATGATCGACGCCTGGCTTTGTAGAAATGGACCGAGTACGCGGCCACGGCCTCCCAACATCAAACGCGTCAGGTGCGGCGAGGCGGGAGGAAGGCAACCTCGAAACTCCGGGATCCGTCGCTGGCTAACCCGCTTGCGCGGGTCATCGCGTTCAGCGTACCGTTGCCGCCGTTCACGAGGAGGCCTGATGGAAGATCCAAACTACGAATACGACGCCGTCTCAGTAGTCGGCAACGCGGAAGTCGTGAAGGCTTTCGCCATGCACACGAACGGCTGGGAGTTCATGCAGGCGTGGACATCGCACAGCAGCGGAGACTGGCTCTTCTTCCGTCGGTCGAAGAACTCCGAAGCGATCGACCTCCACGCACTCTAGGAATCTGCGCGGCGGAGCGAATCAGATTCCTGAGCCTTCTGCCGCGCAGACTAGCCCCCGGGAGTCGGCGCGTAAAGCGCGATGCCTTCGATGAGCTTCGAAAGCTGCGCTTCGAGCGCAGAGGCGTCTCGCCATTCGGCGAACGAAAGAACACTCTCTTCCACGACTTTCTCCGTGGCCCGACCCTGCCAGGGCGACGTCCTCCACGATTCGTCGAGGCTGACCGTGCACAGCACGTCTTCGCCCAGGGTTTTTTCCAGCTTGCGTGCGAGCCGCACTTCGTGCTCCACCCAGTCGTTTCCAATTGAATGCTCCGACAGGACGAGGAGCAAGGTCAGGTCGTGCTGGATTGCGAGCTTCGACT
>JBDSLN010000449.1:0-7701 GCA_039916365.1 Vicinamibacteria bacterium | reverse complement strand
CGAGGAGACGCTAAGCGCCCTGAGGCTTCGAGGTCAAGCCGTCGATCTCTTCCGTGATGGCATATTGCTCGAGCTTCTTGTAGAGGTTCGAGCGGGGCGTGTCGATGGCCTGAGCGGTGGCCGAGATATTCCACGAGTTGTCGCGGAGCTTCGCCACGATGAAGGCGCGCTCCGAACCTTCCTTGAACTCACGCAGCGAGCCCTGTCCGAGTGGGGCAGTCGCAGGTTCTGAAGGCGAAAGAGCGGGTGCTGGACCGCCGTACAAAGAAGGGGTCGAGAGGGGAGCCGTGTAGAAGGGTAGCGGAGTCTTTCCCTGGGGAACGCCGTCGAGATGCTCGGCGCGCAGCGTGTCGTCCTCAACCAGGATCATCAGTTTGTCGATGACGTTCTTTAGCTCACGCACGTTGCCGCGCCATTCACGACTCTGCAAAGCCGTCGCGAAGTCGGCCGCCATGCGCTTGACCGGAACGCCATGTTGAGCGGCGGCTCGCGCTACAAAGTGGGCCGCGATGGCGGGGATATCCTCCACGCGGGCGCGAAGGGGAGGCACTTCGATGTCGATGACGGAGAGGCGGAAGAACAGGTCCTCGCGGAACGCCCCTTCGCTGATCGCCTGCTCCAGGTTCTTGTTGGTCGCCGCGATCACGCGCACATCGACCTTCAAGGTCTTCTGCGATCCGATGCGTTCGACTTCGCCTTCCTGCAGCACGCGCAGAACTTTGGCTTGAGCGCGGGAACTCATGTCGCCGATTTCGTCGAGGAAGATCGTGCCCTTGTGCGCCATCTCGAATTTGCCGATCTGTCGCTCGGTGGCGCCGGTGAACGAGCCTTTCTCGTGACCGAAGAGTTCGCTTTCGATCAGCTCTTCAGGGATCGCCGCGCAGTTCACGGAAACATAGGGCTCGTCGGCGCGGGCGGAAAGACTATGGACTTCGCGAGCGACCAGTTCCTTGCCGACGCCGCTTTCTCCACGGATCAGGACGGTGGCGTTGGTGGGGGCGGCTTTGCGGATGCGGGCGAAGACCTGCTGGATCGCCGCACTCGTGCCTACGAGGTCGCTGGGACCGCTGGTCTCCATACGAAGGCGTCGGTTCTCGATGACCAGGCGTCGCTTGTCGAGCGCATTGCGCGCGGCCAGCAACAGCTTCTCGGTCTCGGGCGGCTTCTCGAGAAAGTCGAAGGCGCCGAGGCGGGTGGCTTCCACGGCGGTCTTCACGGTGCCGTGACCTGACAGCATGATCACCGGAATGTCCTTGGCGCGCTCGCGGAGAAGACGCAGGGTCTCCAGGCCGTCGAGGCCAGCCATCTTCACGTCGAGGATGACCAGGTCGATCTCGGTGCGGTCGATGGCACTCAAGGCCTCCGGTCCTGATGACGCCGTCTCACAATCGAATCCTTCGAACTCGAACATCATCGCGAGAGAGCGCCGGATGGCATCCTCGTCATCGACGACCAGGATGCGCGGGCGAACGGGGGATGGCCTCATGCGGAAGGATTCTGACCCAGAAGCGCCATCAGACTAGCTTCGTCGAGGATCTTGAGGCCGAGCGCCTGCGCCTTTTCGAGCTTGGAGCCGGCATCATCGCCCGCCACCACGTAACTCGTCTTTGAGGACACAGACGAATTCACCCGGCCGCCGCGATCCTCGATAAGTTTTTTGGCGGCGTTACGATCCAGGGTGGGAAGCACCCCGGTCAGCACGAACTGCAAGCCTTCAAGGGTGCGCGGCTGATCCGCGACGGCCGAGGTAGATGTCATGGCCACGCCCGCAGCCTTCAGGCGATCCAGCAGTTCCTGGTTCTGGGGCACCTGGAACCACCGCTTCAAGGACTCCGCGGCGACCGGCCCGATTTCCGGCACGGCCGCGACTTCTTCAACGCTCGCCGCGCCCAGGGCGTCCATGGAACCGAATCGGCGGGCGAGGAGTTCGGCCGAGCGTTCGCCAATGAGCCGGATTCCCAGACCGAAGAGAAGGCGGCGCAGTCCCGCGTCACAGCTTTTCTCGATTCCCGCGATCAGATTCCGCGCCGATAGATCGCTCTTCGGTTTCGTGGCCTTGGCCTTTTCAGCCGGAGCCCGCGCAGGCTGTGCTTTCAAACCGCCGAGTGCTCCGACATCCAGCTCGTAAAGGTCCGCGAAGGTCTTGACGAGACCGGTGCTGACCAGACGCTCGGCCAGTGAATCACCCAAGCCCGTGATGTCCATGGCCTGGCGGCCGGCGAAGTGTTTGAGGCTCTCTTCGAGTTGTGCCGGGCAACTCGAGTTGGGGCAGCGCAGATCGACGACGTCTTCATCCGGTGTGGCGGTGGATCCGCACACGGGGCAGATTTGAGGCATGACATACGGTGTCGAGTCGGCGGTGCGTTCGGAAAGAACGACCTCGACGACTTTCGGAATCACTTCGCCACCGCGTTCGATCACCACCATGTCACCGACGCGAACATCCTTGCGGCCGATCTCATCGGCGTTGTGGAGGGTTGCGCGTGACACCGTCGTGCCGCCCACGAAGACGGGCTGCAGATCGGCGACTGGAGTGAATTTTCCCGTGCGGCCCACCTGAATCCGGATGCCGAGGATGCGGGTCTGTTTGCGTTCGGCTGGGAACTTGTAGGCGATCGCCCAGCGAGGGAACTTCGAGGTCGCGCCCAGCTCGCGTTGAAGCGATAGCGAATCGACCTTGATCACCGCTCCGTCTATTTCATAGTCGAGCAGATCGCGTTTGTCGCGCAGCACGGCGCATTGCGCGATCGCGTCGTCGAGTGTTGCGCACGCTCGGATCTCGGGATTGGTGCGCAGGCCGAGCGTCTTGAGGTAATCGAGCGATTCGGAATGCGATCTCAAGGTCACGCCGGAGACGCGCGCGATCACGTAAAGAAACAGTTCAAGTCCGCGCTCGGCGACGAGCTTCGGATCGAGCTGTTTCATGGCGCCCGACGCGGTGTTGCGTGGGTTGACGAAGCGTTCCAGCGGTTTCTTGCGGGCGGCCGACAGTTCTTCGTTCAGCCGGTCCCGTTCCTCGTTGAGGCGGGAGAAGGCCGAGCGCGGTAGATAAACCTCGCCGCGGACCTCGATCAGCTCAGGGACCTTCACCGCCGAGTTGGACGAGCCCAGTCTGAGTGGAAGCGAGCGGATCGTTTTCGCATTCGAGGTGACGTCGTCCCCGATCTTTCCGTCGCCGCGCGTGACCGCGCGAACGAGGATGCCGTTCTCATACGTGACTGAGAGCGACAGGCCGTCGATCTTGGGCTCGGCGACGTAGGCGACCGAGCCCTCGCCGATCTGACGACGCAGGCGGGCTTCGAACTCGCGCACTTCCTCTTCGTTGTAGGTGTTCTCGAGACTGAGCATCGGCTCCGCGTGCGCGACCGAGGGAAACGCCGACAAAGGCGTTTCGCCCACACGCTGGGTGGGCGAGTCCGGCGTCACAAGCTCAGGATGCGCGGACTCGATCTCACGCAGTTCCCGTTCCAGCGCATCGAAGTCCTGGTCGGAAATCTCCGGCGCCGATGTGACGTAATAGAGACGCTCGTGTTTGCGAATCGCCGCCTGCAGGACAGCCGCCCGGGCCGAGGGTTCGCCCGCTGTCTTCGCCGCGCTCATTTAGCCGTGGTGACCGGTGATGCGGATGGTGAAGGAGACGATGTCGGAACGCGGGCGGAATTCTCCAGCGCCGAAGCACGCGCTTCGATGACCGCGAACCCAGTCCCCGGCAGCGGTCGAGACTGAACGGCTACACACGACGCACGAACGCCCTGGTAGATGATCAGCGACGCTTCGCGATCATGCTCGACGTTGTGAAGCCGCTCGCCGATCGCCAGCGCCTTAATGGCGGCGCTCGACGCCTGCGGCAGCGGAGCCAGTTCCTGAATCGCGATGTCCGCTTTCTCCGCGATCGCCCGCGCCAGATTCTTGCGAGGGCGTGGGAGGGAGTCGAGAGACGCGTAGTACGACACCCAGTCGCGCGCCGCGAAGCCACGGATCACGCCCGGCGCAAGGAACAGGGGAAACCCGACCAACGCCAGGACGACCAGAGTCGGAAGGAATCCGCGTCTCGTTGCTGTCGTCGCCTTGGTCATGGGTGCATCAGCCCGGGACGCGGAGGCGATCAGTGATCGCGAGCGAGGATGAAATCAGGCAGTGTCATCAAGGCGTCGCGTTCGGCCGAAGCGGGGAACACCGACAACGCCTGCCGGGCCGCGTTCGCCTGCTCGACCGCCTGGTTCTCGGCGCGTTCCAGGGCACCGGTCTTCCGCGCCAGCTGCACGATCTCGGCATGGGATACGCGATCAAAGCCGCGATCTTCCACCACCATCTCAACCCTGGCGCGCACTGCGACGTCCCCCTGTTCGAGCATGTAGATGACGGGCAGGGTGAGCTTGCCCTCGCGTAGATCCAGGCCGACGGGTTTGCCGAGGGCCTTCTCGGAAGCGGTGAAGTCGAGCAGGTCGTCCTTCATTTGGAACGCGAGGCCAAGCGAGAGGCCGTAAGCCGCGAGCGCCTTTTCCTTCTCTTCGCTGGCATTTCCGAGGATGGCGCCAATGCGCATGCAGGCCGAGAACAGGTCGGCGGTCTTGCGGCGGATGATGTCGATGTGCTGATCCTCGCGAGCGTTCAGGTCGGCCTCGCGCTCGATCTCCAGAACCTGCCCCTCGATCATGCGGAGCGTGACGTCAGAGAGCAGGCGCAGGATGACCAGGTTCTCCTGGGTGAGCGCCATGGCCATCGACTTCGTGTACAGGAAGTCGCCGATCAGGACGGTGGTCTTGTTGCCCCAGCGAGAGTTGGCGCTTCTGCGTCCGCGCCGGGTCGTCGCTTCGTCGATGACGTCGTCATGGAGCAGGGTGGCGGTATGGATGTACTCGACCACCGCACCGAGCGTGATCATCCGGTCGCTCGAATGCGCGAACAGCCGCGAGGCCAGAAGGAGCAGGGCGGGGCGGATGCGTTTGCCGCCGGCATCGCGGACGTGGGAAGCCACGTCGGAAATGACCTTTAGATCGGACAGGAACTCGTCTCTGAAGACGCGCTCGACCCGCACCAGGTCCTGTTCGACCAGTCCGAGAATGTCGTGCAGAGCCGTCGCTGGTATCACCACCGGAGCGGAATCGAGAGCTGTAGCGCGGAGCGAGTTCAAAGGTGCCTGATGAGGTCATGCGGCGCATCCTTTTTTGGGGGAGCGCCTCTTCGTGCGGATCTTATCGAAGCCTGACGGATCGAGTGGAGGTCAAAACCGCAAACCCCTCACCGGTAGTTCGTGAATTGCATGTCGATGTCGAGGCTCTTGTCGGCCTTTAGAATTCCCATGACCTCCTGGAGGTCGTCGCGGTTCTTGCCCGTGACGCGAAGCTGCTCGCCCTGGATTGCGGCCTGAACCTTCAATTTGCTGTTTTTGATGATCTTGACGATCTCTCGCGACTTCTCGATGGGGATGCCGCTCTGCATCGCGACCTTCTGACGTACCGTGCCGCCGAGTGCTGCTTCCGGCTCCTTGTAGGTGAGGGACTTGATGCTGATGCCCCGTTTCATGAGCTTGCTCTCGAAGATGTCGCGAACGGCGCGCAGCTTGTACTCGTCGGCGCAGGTGAGGGTGAACTCCTTGTCGCCGATGACGATATCGGCCTTGGCGTCCTTGAGGTCGTAGCGCGTGACGATTTCCTTCAGCGCCTGGGCGACTGCGTTCTTCACTTCCTGCTGGTCGATCTCGCTGACGATGTCGAATGAACTGTCGGCCATGATGGTCCTTTTCTGGGCGGAGCCCCGACTGGTTGCGGACTAACCCTCGGAAGAAAGGTAGGTGTAGCCCTCGAGGCCTTCTTCGTACCGCTTCATCAAGCGGCCGGACTCGGCCATGGTGAGGCGCTTTTCGCGCAAGGCGACTTCGACGGCGCGACGGACGCGCGCGATCAAATCGTCCTTGCTGTACTGAACGTAGGAGAGGACTTCGGTGACGGAATCGCCTTCGACCACGTGCTCGACGCTGTAGCCGCCGTCCTTCGCGAGCTTCACGTGGACCGCGTCGGTGTCACCAAAGAGGTTATGAAGGTCGCCCAGGATTTCCTGGTAGGCGCCGACGAGGAACGTGGCGATGTAGTACGGCTGATCGTTCAGCGCATGAAGAGGAAGGAAATGCTTCACGTCGCGAAGGTCGATGAAGTGATCGATCTTGCCGTCGCTGTCGCAGGTCAGGTCGGCCAGCACCCCGCGCCGCATCGGCTGCTTGTCGAGGCGGTCGATCGGCATGGCGGGGAAGAGCTGCTTGACCGCCCAGTGGTCGGGCATCGATTGGAACAGCGAGAAGTTGCAGTAGTAGGTGTCGGTGAGCTGTTTCTCCAGACCCTCGAGATCGTCGGGGACGTAGTCGAGGTCGCGCACGATCTTGAGGATCCGCTCGCAAGCCGCCCAGAATAGCTTTTCGACGCGCGCGCGTTCGCGAAGCCCTAGAACGCCGAGGGTGAACGCGGCCACCGCTTCTTCCTTCAGTTGGAGCGCGTCGTGGTAGCTCTCCTGGAAGTTCTTGCGGGAAACGTTGATGTAGGTCTCGTAGAGTTTCTGGATCAGGCGATGTTCGTCGGCGCCGACCAGCTCGGGCGCTTCGCCGACCAGGATCTCGTTCGAGCCGAGAACGTTAAAGACCAGGACGGAATGGTGCGCCACGAGCGCGCGTCCCGATTCCGTCACGATGTCGGGATGCGGCACGTTGCTGGTGGCGCACGCTTCGCTGATTTCCGAGACGATGTCGCGGGCGTATTCCTCGAGGGAGTAGTTGACCGAGCTGTGGAAGTTCGTCTGGCTGCCGTCGTAGTCGACGCCCAGCCCGCCGCCGCAGTCGATGACGCGCATGTTCGCGCCCATCATGTGAAGCTCGACGAAGATGCGCGAAGCTTCGCGCATGGCGTCGCGGTGCGCACGGATGGCGGTGATCTGCGAGCCGATGTGGAAGTGAAGAAGTTGGAGGCAGTCAAGCATCCCCTCACTCTTGAGCTTCTCGACGGTGTCCACCATCTCACCGGTGGTGAGGCCGAACTTCGAGCGGTCGCCCGTTGATTCGACCCACTTGCCAGCACCCTTGGTCGAAAGACGCGCGCGGACTCCGATGACGGGACGGACATCCAGTTCCCGCGAACACGCGATGATTGTGTCGATCTCCTGGGCGCGATCGACGGTGATAATGACCTGGCGGCCGAGCTTCTGCGCGAGCAGTGCGGTCTCGATATACGCCTTGTCTTTGTAGCCGTTGCAGAGAACGTACGCGTCGGGATTTTCGTGAAGGGCGAGGGCAACCAGAAGCTCGGGCTTGCTGCCCGCTTCGATGCCGAGGCCGTGGGGGAGGCCATACTCGATCAGCTCTTCCACCACGTGACGTTGCTGGTTGACCTTGATCGGATAGACGCCGCGGAACCGGCCCTTGTAGTCATGCTCGGCGATGGCCGCTCCAAACGCGCCGAAGAGTTGCTCGATCCGGAACTTTAGGATGTCGGAGAAGCGGATCAGAATCGGAAGGTTGCATCCCCGATTCTTGAGATCCTCCACCAATTCCTGAAGGTCGATGGCGCCCTTGCCCTGACCTTGCGGGGTCACCTGGACGTGCCCTTGTTCATTGATGGAGAAGAAGTCCTTGCCCCATCCGTCCACGTTGTAAAGCTCGGATGCGTCTTTGATCGTCCAAGCCCGAAGGTCTGTCTGTTGAGCCAACTCTTTATG
>JBDSLN010000448.1:0-2906 GCA_039916365.1 Vicinamibacteria bacterium | reverse complement strand
GATCGGTCTCGCCAAAGATATGACGGCGTTCCGAGTGGCCGAGGATGACGTGGGTGCAGCCGATGTCTTTCAGCATGGCGGGCGAGATCTCGCCGGTGAAGGCTCCCTTCGCCTCTTCGTGCATGGTCTGAGCGGCGAGGCCGACTGGCGAGCCTTTCAGGATCTCCCCGACCGTGGCGAGCGCCGTGAAGGGTGGAGCCATGGCGACATCGCTGTCGCTCCACGCGAAAGCACCGTCGCGAACGGCGGTTGCGAGGACGCATGCCTCCTCGAGGGTCTTGTGCATCTTCCAGTTGCCGACAACGAAGGGGCGTGGCATGGGGAGAACCTTAGTTCGTCGCCGGGGCGTCCGTATCGTCGTCGAGACATTCGACGCCTGGAAGCGGATCGCCGCTCAAGAACTCAAGCGACGCGCCTCCTCCGGTGGAGACGTGGGTGATGCGTTCCATGAGGCCTGCTTCGGAAATCGCCGCGACCGAATCACCGCCTCCGACGATGGTGGTTCCTTTGGACGCGGCAAGCGCTTCGGCCACGCCAAACGTTCCCGCGGAAAACGGCTTCATCTCGAAGACGCCCATCGGCCCATTCCACAGGACAAGTGCTGCTTTCTCAATCTCCGCCTGGAAGGCGGCGATGGTGTGAGGTCCGATGTCCAGACCCATCCATCCTTCCGGCGTGTCCGATACCGGAAGCTGCTTGGTGTCGGCATCGGCCTTGAAGCCGCTCGCGACTTTGTGATCGACGGGGAGAAGAATCTTTCCCGCAGCCTTTTCGAGAAGCATCTTCGCGAGTTCGACCTTTTCCTCTTCGACCAGGCTCTTGCCGGTGTTGAGACCTTGCGCGCGGAAGAAGGTGTAAGCCATGCCGCCGCCGATCAGCAGCTTGTCGACCTTGGGCAGAAGGCTCTCGATCACCGTGATCTTGTCGGACACCTTCGCGCCGCCGATGATCGCCACGTAGGGATGCTGGGGCGAATGCAGCGCGAGGCCCAGGTAGTGGATTTCTTTTTCCATCAGCAGGCCGGCGACCCGGCAGCGGACCAGAGGAGCCACGCCGGCGGTGGAAGCATGCGCGCGATGCGCCGTTCCGAAGGCATCGTTGACGAAGACGGTGGTGCCGGAGTCCTCGATCAGCGCCTTCGCGAAAGCGGGATCGTTCTTCTCTTCCTCAGGATGGAAGCGCACATTCTCAAGCAGCACAACGCCGCCCGGCTTCATCGCCTTCACGCGCGAACGGACATCCTCGCCGATGCTGTCCTTCGCGAGATTGACCTCGCAGTTCAGCAACTCGGCGAGGCGCTTGGCGACGGGCGCAAGAGACAACTCCGGAGTCGGTCCCTTCTTGGGCCGACCCAGATGCGACGCCAGAACGACTTGCGCTCCGATCGCTCGCAAAAACGACAGCGTGGGAAGGGCCGCGCGAATACGCGTGTCTTCGGTGATGGTCGTGCCGTCCATGGGCACGTTGAAGTCGACGCGCACGAAAATGCGCGCGCCTTCCTTCGCGTCGAGGTTGCGGATCGTCTGTTTGGCCGCCATGTTGTCCTTTGGTTTTGAGGCGCGGAATCCGCCCGGTCCGAGGGGCGGCTGGCGGCGGTTAGGCCCGGTCCTTCGAGGCCATGAAACGAATCAGGTCGCACATGCGGCTGGAGAAGCCCCACTCGTTGTCGTACCAGGCGAACACCTTGGCCAGGTTGCCCTGGAGGACGCGCGTCAGGGGAGCATCGACAATGGATGACGCGGGATTGCCCTTGAAATCAATCGAGACGAGCTCCTCGGTGCTGACTTGGAGAATGCCCTTGAGCGCCGTGTTCGAGGACGCAGTGAACGCGGCGTTGATCGCTTCGGCGGTCACTTCACCCTTCAGTTCGACGGTGAGGTCGACCACGGAGACGTTCGGAGTAGGAACGCGCATGGCGACACCGTCGAGGCGCCCCTTCATCTCCGGGATGACGAGGTAGATCGCCTTGGCAGCTCCGGTGGAAGTCGGAATCATGGAGAGTGCTGCGGCGCGGGCACGACGAAGATCCTTATGCGGAAGGTCGAGGATCTTCTGGTCGTTGGTGTAGGAATGGATCGTGGTCATCTGACCGCGGATGATCCCGAACGAATCATTCAGCACCTTGACCACCGGCGCCAGACAGTTCGTGGTGCACGAAGCGTTCGACACGATGTGATGTCGGGTCGGGTCGTACTTGTCATGGTTGACGCCCATGACCACGGTCAGGTCTTCGTTCTTCGCAGGCGCCGAAATGATGACCTTCTTGGCTCCCGCGGCAAGATGCGCCTTGGCCTTTTCGCCTTCGGTGAAGAGACCGGTGGATTCAATCGCGTACTCGACGCCGAGATCCTTCCAGGGAAGGGCCGCGGGATCCTTCACGGCCAGAACTTTGACCTTGCGGCCGGCGACCAGGATGGTGTCGCCTTCCACGCGGACTTCGTGGGTGAGGTTGCCGAGAATCGAGTCGTACTTGAGGAGATGGGCGAGAGTAGCGGCGTCCGTGATGTCGTTGACCGCAACGATGTCGAGTTCTTTATCGGCGAGCGCGGCCCGGAGAATGTTGCGACCGATTCGGCCGAAGCCGTTGATCCCTGCTCGTATAGCCATAGAACGTTCGTCTCCTTCGTTAGAGGCGCGCCTTGAATCGCGCGGATATCGAGAGCGGACTCTCAGAGCGAAAATTGTAAGCGAGAAACCAGCGGGTAGGCTTACCCGATGGTGCGTCCTGAAGACTCAATGTCAAGCGGCCGAAAGCCGCGAGGAGTTGAGTCATGCTGTACCAGTCCAGCGGGTGAGAGTCCCGTTCCGGTAAGCGCCGAAGCGCCGGGTAGCAGGCCCCAGGCGGGAGGCGAGAGCCTCTTGTCCCAAGCGGGGCGTCAAGAGCCTCTTCGGAGGGAGCAAGTTCG
>JBDSLN010000447.1:0-4472 GCA_039916365.1 Vicinamibacteria bacterium | reverse complement strand
CGCGTCATCAGCCACCATGCAGGCGCCGCGTTCAGGACAGGCAGAAGAAACCGGGGTTCCAGCGCGAGGCCGATGGGGTACGAAAGAGCGGTGGCGCCCACCAGCCAGATCGCGTCACGGCGAACTGGATCGAACCGCCTTGGTCCATCGGCCAAAGCATGGCCAAGGTAAGCGGAGGCGGGATTCACTCCCGACGGAGCGAGGGGGTCTGGGGGGCTGAGCATGGATAGGCCGTTCGTACTCTGCGGCCCCCCGGCCTAAAGACGATCGAAGTGGACCATGGATACGAACTCGTGATAGCGGGCGTCGATCTCGGCGGGCTTCAGCGAAAGCAGACGCTCCACCCCGAAGGCTTCGCAGCAAAACGATGCGATGGTCGAGCCCATGATGACGGCCTGACGGAAGGTCTTGGGATCATGCGAGCCCGCGCGATCGAGGAAGCCAAACAGGCCGCCGCCGAACGAATCTCCAGCGCCCGTCGGATCAAGGACGTGCTCCAGCGGGAACGCAGACGCCATGAAGCAGGTGTCGCCTTGGAAGAGCAGCGCGCCGTGCTCTCCCTTCTTGATGATCAGCGTCTTCGGACCCATCGCGCGGATTGTGCGCGCGGCTCGAATGACGTTCCAATCGCCCGCAAGTTCGCGAGCCTCGGAATCGTTGATCAGGAGAACTTCGACATGAGCCAGCGTCTTCTTCAGCTCCTCCAGACGATGGTTGATCCACAGATTCATGGTGTCGCAACCAACGAGCTTGGGTGCTTCAACCTGCTCCAGCACTTCCCGCTGAAGCACCGGGTCGATGTTGCCGAGGAACAGCCGGTCCGACTTGCGGTAGCTCTCAGGCAGCTTCGGCTTAAAGTGTTCGAAGACGTTGAGGTCGGTGCAGATCGTCTCGCGGGAATTCAGATCGGTCGAGTACTTGCCCTGCCAGTGGAAAGTCTTGCCGGCCGCCTTCTCAAGTCCTTGAAGATCGATGCGCCGGCCTTCGAAAGCCTTCATCTGCTCGGGTCCGAAGTCGTCGCCCACCACGCCAACGAGATTGACGTCGGTAAAGAAGGACGCGGCGAGCGCGAAGTAGGACGCCGATCCGCCGAGGATCTTTTCAGCCCGGCCTGCGGGAGTTTCGAGGGTGTCGTAAGCGACACTTCCGACGACGAGAACGGACATGGGTTTGCTTTTCCTGTGGACTAGAACTGAATGAAAGTCTGAGACGCCTCGGAGGCAGCGGGGCGCGCGAAGCCTATTTCAAGTAGCGACCGATTATCGGCGCGAGATCCTTTTTGATCTTCTCGGGAACGAGGTGGGGTGCCGTCATCACCGCGAACTTGAGAGCGCTCTCGCACTCGCAGTCGCGCGGAATCGGAAACTGTTCGACCGCCGACTTGAGGATGCTCTTGGCGAGCGCTGCATTCTGGTTCGCAACGGCGACCACCTGATCGACGGTGACCGCGTCGTGACCAGGACGCCAGCAGTCGTAGTCGGTAACCATCGCGAGGGTCGCGTAGCAGATCTCTGCCTCGCGCGCGAGCTTCGCTTCCTGGAGATTGGTCATGCCGATGAGATCGGCGCCCCAAGAGCGATAAAGATTCGATTCGGCAAGGGTGGAGAACTGCGGACCTTCCATGCAGACGTACGTTCCACGATCGTGAATGGTGGCCCCGTTCTTCCGGCTCGACTCGGCCAGGATCCGCCTCACGTGCCCGCAGATCGGATGCGCGAAACCGACATGAGCCACCAGGCCCTCGCCGAAGAACGTACCCTTGCGGCCGAAGGTTCGATCGATGAACTGATCTGGCGTCACCATGTGAGTCGGCGCGTATTCTTCCTTCAACGAGCCGACCGCCGAGACGGACAGAATCCATTTCACGCCCAGCGATTTCATGCCCCAGATGTTGGCGCGAAAATTCAACTCCGACGGAAGAATGCGATGACCGCGGCCATGTCGGGGAAGAAACGCGACCCGGCGCTCCCCCAGCGTTCCGACCATGAACGCATCGGAGGGTGCCCCAAACGGCGTCTCGATGTTCACCTCGCCCTGCGACGCGAAGCCGTCGATGTCGTAGAGGCCGCTGCCTCCAATGATCCCGATTTCCGCGGTCGGTTGAGTAGACATCCTCTAAGCCTGTTTCAATTCGAGAAGAACACCGGCCGCGGACTTCGGATGAATGAAGGCAACCTTGCAGCCGCCCGCACCGACGCGCGGCGTTTCGTCGAGCAGTTGAGCGCCCGAGGCCTTCATCTCCGACATGGTTTTCTCGATGTCGTCTACCAGGAGGCAGATGTGGTGAAGGCCGGAGCGCTTCTCCAGGAACTTTGCGATTACCGACGTCGGATCCGTGGGCTCGAGCAGCTCGAGGTGTGACTCCCCCACGCTGATGAACGCCGCCTTCACCTTTTCCGTCGGCACGTCGTGTTCGGCTTCGATGGTGAACCCAAGCGCTTCATACGCCCGCTTCGCTTCGGTCATGTCTTTGACGGCGATGCCGAGATGGTCGATCTTGAGAATCATGGAGTCGTTAGCCTATCGCGCCGGACTTGTCCCGGCGATCGTTGATCATTCAGGAATCAAGTCCCTGGAGCGTGCGGTCAGCGGCGGCAAAAGGATCGATTTCGCGCCTTTGGACGCGGTCCCGCAGGGTTTGGCTCGAATCGAGCGCTTCGATCATGCGGCGCGCTTTCTCGCGCAGCAAGCCTTCGACTTGGACTTCGAACTGACGCAGCAGACGGGTGCCACGGCGCTTGGCGAATTGACCAGTCTGCTCGCGACGAGCGCGGACGGCTTCGATGGTCTCGACCAGTTGTTCAACGCCTTCGCCCGTCTGGGCCACGGTTCGCAGCACCGGCGGACGATCCTCCTGGCTCTCGCCCCCAAGGGAAAGCGTCATTTCAATATCGGCGGCGAGACGATCCGCACCGTCGCGATCGGCCTTGTTGACCACGAAGATGTCGGCGATTTCCATGATGCCGGCCTTCAGCGCCTGAACACCGTCGCCCATCCCCGGCACCAATACGACGATGGCGACGTCCACCTCCGACGCGATATCCACTTCATCCTGCCCGACCCCTACCGTTTCGACGATCAGAATGTCCTTGCTGGATGCGTCGAGCACGAGGAGTGCCGCCGTCGTGGCTGCGGACAAACCACCGAGCGCTCCGCGCGTCGCCATCGAACGGATGAAGACGCCGTCGTCCATCGCGTGATCCTGCATGCGGATGCGGTCGCCCAAAATGGCGCCGCCCGAGAACGGCGACGTCGGATCCACCGCGATCACCCCGACCGTCTTCCCCGCTTTCCGGAAGTGCGTCGTCAATCGATCCACCAGAGTGGACTTGCCGGCACCGGGCGGACCGGTAACCCCGAGGGTCAGGGCACGTCCCGCGTGCGCGAAAAGGCGCGACAACAAGGCGCGCGACTCCGGCCAGCCATCCTCCACCGCGCGAATCGCACGCGCGATCGCGCGGATATCTCCGCGCAGGATGTCGGCGTCGGGAGGAAGCTTCATGCCGACGCGATCAACCTTCTGCTAGGCGAGGAGGGCGCGCGCGATCACGAGCTTCTGCACTTCGCTCGTGCCTTCGCCGATGGTGCCGAGCTTGGAATCGCGCAACGCGCGTTCCACCGGATAGTCCTTCACGAAGCCATAGCCGCCATGGATCTGGATCGCCTCGAGTGCCACTTCGACCGCGATCTCGCTGGCGTAAAGCTTGGCCATGGCTGATTCGGTCTTGTGCTCGCGCCCAGCGTCACGAAGCGAGGCGGCCCGCTGCATCAGAAGACGCGCGCCGTCGATTTTCACCGCCATCTCGGACAGCTTGAACTGAATGCCCTGGAACTCGGCGATCGCCTGATTGAACTGCTTGCGGCCTTTCGAGTAGGACAACGCGGCGTCGAACGCGCCCTGCGCGATGCCGAGGGAGAAGGCGGCAATGCCGATGCGACCGCGGTCAAGAATGCGCAGGGTGTCGACATAGCCCATGCCGGGCGCGCCCAGAAGGTTGCCCTCGGGAATGCGGCAGTCCTCGAATATCAGTTCGGACGTATCGGACGAACGCACGCCCAGCTTGTCTTCCTTCTTGCCGGGGCGGAATCCCTTGGTGCCCTTGTCAACGAGGAAGGCGGAGATGCCTTTCTTGCCTTTGATCTTGTCGGTCACCGCCATGACAACCGCGACCTCGGCGAAGCTGCCGTTGGTGATGAAGGTCTTCGAGCCGTTCAGCACCCAGGAATCGCCGTCCTTGACCGCGACGGTTTTGGTGCCACCCGCGTCCGATCCGGCGCTGTTTTCGGTGAGGCCCCAAGCACCCACGAACTCGCCGGTGGCGAGCTTGGGCAGGTACTTCATCTTCTGCTCTTCAGACCCGACCAGGAAGATATGTCCAGAAGAGAGCGAGTTGTGCGCGGCGGTTGAGAGGGCAACACCCGCATCGACACGCGCCAGCTCTTCAATGACGATGCTGTAGTCGAGGGTCGAC
>JBDSLN010000446.1:0-11214 GCA_039916365.1 Vicinamibacteria bacterium | reverse complement strand
CCCCTCTGCTAACAACGTGAGGGTATCCACGGCCAAGATCAAGCGTCGGATCTTCACGACCACCCAAAACGGCGTTAATCCGAACTACAACGTGGCCAACCTCCTCGATCCGACCGGGAACGCGGCTGCGCTTGCGTGGACACGCGTTTCGCTGTGGCCGCCAAGCGTTGGTTCCACCGACAATCTGTTCGTTGCTCCCGACGCCACCGGAACCGGAGCGGCGCCGATCCGGGGCATTCTCGACACGGCAATGGGCTTCGACGCCCTGACCACCGTCGCGCGGGTTCAACTCGCGGTGCCTGGAGCGTGCCAGGGCACGGTGGCGGCCGATATCCATCCCGACTGCACCTCCCTGACTGCGGGCGTTCCCCTGGCCCGCGCGAAACGTGAAGCACGCGAGATTGTTCTTGCCTACCTCGCGGGCGCCATGGTCGACCGGCAAAACGGGCTCCCGGTCAGGACGGCGGGATCCGGCGGAGTGGCCGCGAATCGCGCGCGGCTGCAGTATGTGATCCGACCCTGGATTATGGCCGAGTCCACCCTGGCGGCACCCGGTGTGGTCACGCCTCCTCTTCTGGCGGGGCCGAAGAACACCGCTGGGGCCGTGGGCGTCAATGAATACAAGGACTATCGCGACGGCGTCAGAACCAGCACCGGGGCCCCGGTCAATGGCTTGATCAACGGCCTGGGTCTTCGAAATCCAGATCGCCTCGCGGGGGCGACCGCCCAGTCGATCAAAGACGCCGCCGCGGCCGATCTCACCCTGAAACCCGTGATGAGCGTGGTCTATCACGCCACTAACCAGGGACTGCACGCTTTCCGCGCGGGACCGTGCCCGACTCCACCCGCCGTCGCGGGTTTCGCAACCCCCGTTGCGGGCTGCGGCGTCAGCCTTGAGGACACGACCCGGCGCGAAATGGGTGGCGAGGAACTCTGGGCCTTCGTGCCGTATGACCTTCTCTCGAAGCTGCCTGCGCTTACGAAATCTCAGAGTCGGACTAACAAGCAGTATCTGCTGGCCTCGCCGGTTCGATTCACCGACGTCTTCGTTCCCGGCGGGGGCAACTTCGGCGGAAAGTCGTTCGCGGGAGTCTGGAGAACGCTGCTCTACTTCGGCCGCGGTCAGGGTGGCAAGTATTACACGGCACTTGATATCACGGCGGCCGGCCCCTTTACCCGCCATTCTTTGAGCACGGAACTGCCTCCCCTGGTTTGGAGCCGCGGTAACCCAGACACGCCAACCGGCGTCACCACCGCCGGAGGTCCTTATAACAACACCACTAACGGCGTCGGCGATTACAACGCTTACCTCAAAATGGGTGAGACATGGTCTCTGCCCGGGGTGGGGTTTGTCACCGCGGCGAATTACACGACGGCTCGATCGGGAGTGAACGGGAGGAATTTTGTGCTGTTCACAGGTTCCGGATACTCGGATACGCTGACCGAAGGGAAGACGTTCTACGTTCTGGACGCCCTCACGGGCGACGTCGTCAGGAACTTCGATATCCCCGACGGTAGGCCCGCGGCTTTGCCGCCTCCCAACACGGTGCTCACGAACTTCCTGGTGGCGCCGCCCGTCGTCTATGCCGAGGACAGTGACGGAAACAGTCCCTCCGGCTATCGGTTCATCGGGAACCCGATCTCCGCGAAGGCGAAGACCGTCTACTTTGGCGATCTACACAGTCGCATCTGGCGGTATGACGCCAACTCGCCCGCGGCCGCCCCAACCGTCTTCTTCCAAGCGAATACCGCCACGGACGGGAATCAGCCGTTTGCGACCGCAGTCAGCGTTCTGCAGAACCGGCCTGACCTGGCTGCCGCTGGGGATGTCCTGGTCTATGCCGAGGCGGGCCACGATCGTCGTGCGCCTGTGCCTGCGGACGTTCGCGGAGCGCTTCCCTTCCAGGCCTACGCGCTTAAAGATCCGGGAGGATCCGGGGCTTTGGTCTTCACTCGAGCATTCGAGACGAATTATCGAGGGACCACACAGCCCGCCACCACCTTCGTGGTATCACCGCCACCGGGTGCACCCGCTCCGGTGGTCTTCTACGCGGGCACCAAGTTCGGATCCACCGACTGTGTCGGGACCTTCGACAGCATTCTGATCGCGCTCAAGGGCGTGGTCAGCTCGGCGGGAGCACCGCCCGAGGCGGCGTTCGACCTCAGGGCCACGGGAGACGATGCGTTCATCGAGTTCGTGGGGAAGAAGATCAACGCCATCCGAGTCTCTGGTGAAGGAAGCCTGGTGGTCGATCAGGGTCTCAATGCCCAGAATCCGCCACCTCCGCCAGGTGTCGCGGTTGTCGCCGAGACGGTCGCAGGGTCAACCAGTCTGGTCAGCGTCGGTCTGGTTCCGGGATCCACCCAGTACAAGCACTTGTCTGCCACCACGGTGCCCTACCGTATCGGATCCTCGGTCTGCCGGACGGAGTACTAAACAAGAATCCGCGTCGCGGGCCTTCCTTTGGTCTTCTTTGGGGCTCGCGGCGCGGCGAGCCCCTACAAACCGCGGGCGCGGCGGTCGGCTTCTCTGAAGCGATCGGCGAGTGCCTTGATGAACTCGCCGGCCCAGGTTTGAAGGCCGAGAGACTGCGACAGCGACTCGCCGGACACCACTCTCACCACGACCTTCTCCGTCGCTTCGACGGTGGCGCTTCGTAGCTCTGCAAGGAACACGGCGGTCTCTCCGAAGACGTCGCCCGGTCCAAGCTCACGTAACACCACGCGCTGACCGTCTCGAGTCGAGGTCACGACGCAGCGACCGCTGACGATGACGAAGGCTTCGTCGCCGGTTTCGCCCTCACGGATGATCACGCCGCCCGCTTCATACGCCCGACGCGGCGCGCGCTCTTCGCCGCGCTGAAAAGCCATGACGTCGCGCTGCATCTCAAGCACGCTCTGGTAGCGGTCCTCGGGCTTCGCAGCCATGGCTTTCATGACAATGGCGGCGAGTGCTGGCGGGATCGCGCGCTCGGGTGCGCGATCGGCGGGCGGAATGATGGCGCCTCGAATGGCGGCGGTGAGGACGGCCACCAGGGTCAGCCCTCCGTGCGGGCGCTGTCCGGTCAGGATCTCGTAAAGCATGCCGCCAAGGAGAAAGACATCGGTGAGCTCAGTGATATTCGCGTTCACGCGCAGCGCCTGCTCGGGACTCATGTAAGACGGCGTTCCCATGGACGCATTGCGCGGGGAAGTGGTCTTGAGAAGTACCGGCTGCTCGGCCGCGGGCTGATAGCGTGCGATGCCCCAGTCGACAACGTACACCTGACCGAAGGCGCCGAGCATGACGTTGTCGGGCTTGAGGTCGAGATGGACGACGCCGCGGCTGTGCGCGAACGCCGTCGCATCGCAAACCTTGACGAAGATCGACAACACCGCGTCGAGGATCCCCGTCGGCCATGGCGCGGGCGGAAGCTCGCGCAGATAGCTGCTGAAGGTCCGCCCTTCGATCAACTTCATCACCAGGGACAAAACGCCGTCCTTGCCCTTCGCGAGACGGTGGACCGGCGCAATGTTGGGGTGGTCGATCAGTGCGGTGATGCGCGCTTCATCAACGAAGCGCTGGGTCAAGATTGCATTCTTGGTGAGCGAAGGCAGCATGGCTTTGATCGCGACCATGCGATGAAGGTCATTGTCGAAAGCGCTCCGAACGTGGCCCATTCCGCCGCGGCCGATTTCTCCGCGATCCGCGTACGGTTCGGGCAGGACGACCTCGGGCCGTTTGGAGAGTTGAGACGTATCCGCCGCTTCCTCAAAGATCTGCGTCTTGGCATTTTCGGCGGCCTGATGCTCGATCGCCATCGTGCGTGCCAGGTCTTCGACCTCCTCGGTCGACGCTCTTCCGGTGGCGTCTGCGCTGGACACCGGCGGAGTGTAGTCGGACGCCGCGTTGTGATCTACTTTCACACCCAATGCGAGCCACCGACCTTCGCGGCATCCTCCGCTACGTTCCCCAGTTCCGGAAGCAGACGTTCGTCGTCGCCATCGACGGCGCCATCGTCGAAGACGAGAATTTCTCCAACTTGTTGATGGACGTGGCGGTGCTCTGGTCGCTGAGCGTACGCGTCGTTCTGGTGCACGGAGCCGCCGCCCAGATCCAGGCGCTCGCCCAGAAGACCGACGCAGAGCCATCGGACCTCGAAGGATCGGGGGTCACGGACGCGGAGACCCTCAAGCTGGCGCTGACCGCGGCGAACCGGCTGACCCACGAAATTCTCGAAGGCCTCAACATCGCTGATTTGCGCGGTGCCAGCAGCAACGCGGTGATCGCGCATCCGCTTGGCATTCTGAAGGGTGTCGATCATCTGTTCACGGGTCGCATCGAACGCATTGACGTCGATTTCCTGCAGAAACTGATCGGAAGCAACATTGTTCCTGTGATCCCGCCTCTCGGGATGGACGGGGAAGGTCATAGCTATCGCCTGAATTCCGACTCGGTGGCGCTTGAAGTGGCGAAAGCTCTGGGTGCGGTCAAGCTGGTGTTTGTGACCACCGCCGAAGGCCTGATGGTGAACGGCCAGGTCGCGCGCCAGGTGGCGGTGGATGAGTTGAACAAGTCCATCCAGGATGGATCGATCGCCGGCAATCAGCTGTCCAAGGCGCGCCATGCGGTGGCGGCCTGTCAGGCGGGCGTCGCGCGCGTGCATGTGATCAGCGGCCAGGTCGATGAAGGTCTCCTCGACGAGGTCTTCTCTAACGAAGGCGTGGGGACGATGGTCTACGCGAACGAATATCGCCAGATCCGCCGCGCCCGCAAGAGCGACGTGCGCAGCATCCAGCAGCTGATTCAGACTTCCGTGGAAAGCGAAGAGCTTCTCCCCCGCACGCGCGCCGCGATCGAGAAACAGATCGACGACTACTACATCTACGAAGTCGACAAGAATCCCGTAGCCTGCGTAGCACTGCACCAGTACCCGGAAACAAAGCAGGGCGAGCTTGCGTGTCTCTACGTCAAGAACCGGAATGAGAATCAGGGCGTGGGTCGGCGCATGGTTCAGTTCGTGGAAGAGCGAGCCCGCGAACAAGGGCTCAAATCTTTGCTGGCGCTTTCAACGCAGGCCTTCAACTTCTTTCAGTCGAAGGGCGGATTCGTCGAAGGGGCGCCCAACGATCTCCCGCCCGGACGGCGCGAGAAGTACGAGCAAAGCAAGCGCCACTCCAAGGTGCTGGTGAAGACGCTCGTTCCGGATAACGGCGTGGGCGCCCGGGCGAGCTAACCAGAACAGATCCCGCGCATCGGCAGCAACTGCGTCATCGTTGTGGGCCGCGGCACCAAAAGGCTTGGCGAGGTCGCCGCACCGGGCGCTTTTTTGAAGGGCTTCGCGACGCGAACCCCTTCAACGCAAAGGCGCTGCCGCTCGTTTGACGAACGAGCGTGCCCGACGGGAGAGACCCTGCCATGCCCGTTGGCGCCGCGGCCCACGGCGATGAAGCAGTTGCTGCCGACGAGCAAGGAACCCAAAAAATGCGACCTTTGAGGATCTGCACCACGGATCCGCAATCCGCTGGCAGCTCGACCTTACGACCTACTTGGACTTCATCACCCAGATCCCGTCCCAGGCGCCGACGGGCGGGTGCTCTTTCAGATACTCGCAGCGCTCGACGTAGATGTCGGCGAGCTTGTCGTTGGGATTGAGCTTGAGGCAGGCCCGGAAAGCGAGTTCCGCCCGCGCGAATTTTCCAGCGCGGTAGTGCTCGAGCCCGCCCGCGAATTGCTGGAGCACGTCGCGCATCTTCGGAAAACTTTCCGGTGTGTGATGGTCGAGGACTTCGTAGATGGCCACCGGCTTGGTCTTGCCCTTCACCACCACCCAGTCGGCCTCGCGCAAACGATAGGTCCCACGCAGCTTCTTGTAGGTCTTGTCGCTGATCAGGATGTGCGCCCCATACTGTTTGGTGGCGCTCTCCAGCCGAGCGGCGAGGTTCACCCCGTCACCGATGACCGTGTAGTCCATCCGCTTGGGGGAGCCGATGTTGCCGGACACGATGGTGTCGGAACTCAGGCCGATCCCGATATCGATGGGGTTCTTGCCGTGCTTGACGAGCCCGGAGTTGAAAGTGGCCAGGCTCGTCATCATTGAGATGGCGGCGCGCATGCCGCGATCTTCGTCGTCCTCGTGGGGGAGAGGAGTTCCGAAGATGGCCATGATGGCGTCGCCGATGAACTTGTCGAGCATCCCGCCTTCGTTCTGGATGCAGTCGACCATCACCGTGAAGTACTCGTTCAGCAGGGCAACCGTGCCCTGGGGACCCAGGCTTTCGGCAATCGAAGTGAAGCTACGGATATCGGCGAAGAGCACGGTGGCGACGCTGCTCTGCCCGCCCAGAATCTCCTCACCCGCGGCAAGGATCCGGTCGGCGAGGGCGGGATCCATGTAGCGCGACATGGTTGCCTTGACCCGCTTCTCGGAGCTGATGTCCTCCATCAGGATCATGGAGCCGAGCTTTTGCTCTTTGGAACTCATGAGCGGAACGATCGACAGATTCACAGAGACCTTCTGGCCGTCAAAAACCATCTCGGCGTCCATGGAGATGTCGGTGGTCTGCGACTCAAGCACCCGGCGAATGCGTTCGACGACCCATTCGTTCTTGCCGGTCCAGAAGTCTTCAGAGGCGCGGCCGATCACGCTTCCCGCCTGCGCCCGCATGATCCGCAGGCCCGCGGCGTTGCAGGTGACGATGTTGCCCTTGATGTCGAGGGTCAGCACGCCGTTCGACATCGACTCGAGCATGCTCTCGTTGTAGTTCTTGATGTTCTGGACGTCGTCGAAGAGCTTCGCGTTCTCGAGGCAGATCGCGATCTGCGCGGTGAAGGCCTTGAGGCGGGTCTCGTCGTCCTGATTGAAGGGTCCGCCGCGTTTGTTGAGGACCTGGGTGACCCCAATGGTCTTGCCGTCTTTGTTCACCACGGGAACGCACAGAATCGAGCGCGTGAAGAAGCCGGTCTGCTTGTCGAAAGAGGGATTGAAGCGGAGATCAGCGTAGGCGTAGGGAATGTTGACGGACTTCCCGTGAGTGAAGACGGCGCCGGCAATGCCGCTGCTGTTGGGGAAGCTGATCCGCTCGGCGCCCAGCCCCTGGCCGATCTCGGTGTAGAGCTGGTCCGACTTCGCATCGTTGAGAAACAAGGTCGAGCGCTCGGCATCGAGCAGAGCGGTGACTGAAGACATGATCTTCTGCAGTAAGGGCCCGAGCTGAATCTCCTTGGAGATATCTGAAACCACGTCGATGAAGCGCGATTCCTGTTCGCGCGAACGCTGCGCTGACTCCACGAACATCGTGCTTTGCAGGACGATGCTGGCTTGCCGGCACATGGCCGCGGTGAGGTCGAGGTCGGCGGCGGTGAAGTCGCCCTCCTTCTTGTTGAGCATCTGGGCGACGCCCAGCATTTCCCCGCGCATCGTCCGGACCGGCGCGCAGAGGATGCTCTTGGTTCGGAAGCCGGTTTTCTCGTCGACGGAACGATTGAAGCGAGGGTCGGCGTAAGCATCGAGGATGAGGACGCCCACCCCCGTGCGGAAAACGTGACCGGCGATTCCGCTGTCGGCGAGGATGCTGATACTCCCCACGTTGCCCTGGGCCACTCGTGTCCGGTATCCGTGCGTCTGCTCGTCGGGGAGAAAGAGGCTTCCCCGCTCCGCCCCGGTGGCCTTCACGGTCAGATCGATGAGCATCCCCAACTGGGCGTCCAGTGTGCTCTCGTTCGCGACTTTGTTCGAGACCCCGAGCAGCAGTTCGGCGTGCTCCAGAGGGGAGTGAGCCGATTTCGCCGCGGTGATCTTTTTGACAGGCCGCTTCAACTTCATCGTCTCGACTCCATCGTCTCGCGCATGGCCCGGATCGTGTTTTCGAGTTCGCGGCGCTCTCTCTCGAAGACAGCTTTCAATTCCTCGATCTTCTCAAGGTGCCCTCGGTTCAGAGCGGTCAAGGCATTGCGCAGTTCCCGCACGGTGTCTCGCAACTGTGAGACCTCGGCTTCAGCGATCCCCCGAGCTTGGCCCAGGTCGCGTTCACGGTCACGATCCAACTGGTTGAGCGCCTCTCGAAGGGCCACCACCGTCGCCTTGAGCTGGATGGAGTCGAGTTCGGCTTCCCGTTTCATTGTGTCCTTGGGCGTGTTCACCGTCCAGACAAAGTACCACAAGGTCCCCCGGCACGCAGGGTCGGTGCATTCCTCGGCGCCCGGCTACCCAAAGAACAGATAGCTCACCGCAACCGACGCAAGGAAACCCGCGAACTCCGCGGTCAGGCCGCAGGCGATGGCGTGGCGGGTTTTCTTGATGCCGACCGAACCGAAATACACGGCGAGCACGTAGAACGTCGTCTCCGTGCTTCCCTGGATGATGCAGGCAAGCCGGCCCGCGAAGGAGTCGGGACCCAGAGTCTTCATGGTCTCGATCACCAGACCCCGTGCGCCGCTCCCGGAGAGCGGGCGAACGAGAGCGACGGGAAGTGCATCCACCCAGCGCCCGTCGAGGCCGACACTTGCCACGATCAGTCGGACCGAATCGAGTGCTTGATCAAGCACACCGCTTGTGCGCAGCACGCCGACCGCCACCAGCATGGCCACGAGGTGGGGAATGATTCCGACCGCGACCGTGAAGCCTTCTTTGGCGCCCTCGACGAAAGTCTCGTAGACCGGCACCTTCCGCGCGACGGCCAGCAGTACGAATCCCACGATCAGCGAAAAGATCAGCAGGTTCGCGGCGAGCGAGGTCTGGCGCTCAAGGGTCGCCTTGTCGAGGCCCGCGAAATAGGCGGCCAGCAGTCCGATCGCGAGCGTGGCCCCGCCCAGGTAGGCCATGGTCACGGGGTTGAGGAGGCGCAACCCCTGCACCCTGGCGGTCACCAGGATCCCGACCAGAGTGCTGCAAAACGTGGCGATCAGCAAAGGCAGGAAGACGTCGGTCGGATCGGCCGCGCCCATCTGTGCGCGGTAGGTCATGATCGCGGTAGGGATTACGGTGACGGCCGAGGCGTTGATGACCAGAAACATGATCTGGTCGTTACTGGCGGTGTCCTTTTCGGGATTGAGCTCCTGCAGCTCCTTCATGGCCTTGAGCCCAAGCGGAGTCGCCGCGTTGTCCAGGCCCAGCATGTTCGCGGACATGTTCATGACGATGGACGCGCCCGCCGGATGTGCGGCCGGCACACCCGGGAACAGTCGGCGGAGAAGTGGATCGAACGCGCGCGCCACCAGAGCGACTGCTCCACCCTTCTCGCCAATTCGCATAATGCCAAGCCAAAGGCACATGACGCCGGTGAGCCCGAGCGATATGTCGAATCCCGTCTTTGCCATGTCGAAGGTGGAGCCCACCATGGCCGACCAGACTCCGGGCTCGCCGAGAACCAGCCATCGGAACAGCCCGGCCACAAAGGCGATGAAGAAGAAGGCCGCCCAGATTGCGTTGAGCATCGTGGGGGCATCTTAGGCTTCCGCCCGATGCTCTCGCGCGACCGACGATTGGTTTGTCCAGCCGGACCTTCGCCTCGTCAGCGATCGGCGGGTGGTCGGAGATTTTGGGCGAGTGCTAGCGCGCGATCATTCTTTGGTTCGATCGCAAGGGCTCGCTGCACCGAGTCGATCGCGTCTTTCTTGCGCCCTAACGCGATCAGCGCCTCAGCCATGAGGACGTGGCCCTGCGCGGATGAGGGATGGTCCTTCAGATACACATCGAGCACAGCCCTGGCCTCGGCGGGATGACCGTTCCTCAGCAGATCGAATTCCGCGTAGTGCCACAGCGTGTCTGGATTCGTGCGCGTCGCGATGTCCGGGCCCGCTTGTTTGAGCGCCGACTCGAACTTCGCTGAAGGCGTATCGATAAACAGATCGTTGACCCGAGCTTCCGCTCCGAACTTGGGAACCGCGCTCTGCCCCTTCGCGATGGCGAGGAGGTCCGCCTCCAGCGTGGTCCCAGGCGTCTCGACGATTCGACCGATCTCCCGACCCTCGCGCACGAGCACGATGGTCGGCGTTCGATGAATCCGACGTTTGGCTTCCGGATGTTGAGGCGCCTGTTTGAATTCCATCTGGAGGTCGGATAGCGCGTACAGACCCAAACGGCGCTCATCGAAACCCGCGTCGCGCAGAATCCGCAGAAGATGAGGGACCTGACGTCGCGAATCGCCGCACCAGGTCCCGAAGTACACCTCCACCGAGACATCCGCGAGACGAGTCTTTAACTCCGCGATCGTGTCGGCGGCGGGCCGATAGTCGTCGTGCCGGCTCTGAAACCACTCGGAAAATGGAGCCGCTTCCAGGTCCGCCCGCGTGACCGCGCCGATGAGCATCGGAGTTCCGCTGCTGGATGGCTTCGTTGTCCCGGCGGTCCGCACCGACTGCGGGGAGACAGGATCAGCCATGCCGATTGTCGGTATCAGGAGAGTTGCCAGAGTCAGCAGGGCTCTAGTCGGGAGCAGACATCGGCCGGCGGTGTTCATGCGGAAAGTCTACGTGCGAGGACGAGCGGGAGCGTCTGCAGCAACCGCGTCTCCGTTGTGGGCCAAGCCCTCCGAGGCCGCTGCGTCGTCGCTCAATGTTGAGCGGCCAGACGCGAATACTCGGGCTCTTCGGTGCCGAGGCGTGGACTACGTCGCGATGGAAGCGGCCAACGGTTCGCTTGGACTGGCCGGGGAAGAATTCACTGTGGCCTTCGAGAAGGCGCGGCTGCTTCACGCAGGTAAGGACGGTCTCGCTGAACGCGTAGACCACGTTTCGCAGTCGACGGGCGACGGACTTGGCTACGACATCCGTTCTTTCGAAACTTCCGGCGAGGACCGTCTGATAGAGGTGAAGACGACGAAGTACGGTCCGATGACTCCGTTCATCGTTACGCGCAACGAAGTCGCGGCCTCGCACAGAGAGCGGGAGCGCTTCCACCTCTACCGTGCGTACGACTTCCGCAGCACGCCGCGGCTCTTCTCGAAGGCGGGGCCGCTGGAGCAGTCGTTTCAGCTCGATCCGATGGAGTACGTGGCGAGGATCAGCTAGATCGGACCTGATTCGTCGCACCAGCCGTCTACCCTCTGTCCACTCCCAAAGAATTGAGGAATGGCAGTATGACGACGCGTCACTCAACGGATCACACCGAGGTACATACAAACCAGGGAGACCCAAGGCAATCACTCGTTGGCGAGCAGTCCGTCGTCCAACTGATCCACAAGGTTCGCGGCACCCGGATCATCCTTGATGCGGACCTCGCCGGCCTCTACGGG
>JBDSLN010000445.1:0-3350 GCA_039916365.1 Vicinamibacteria bacterium | reverse complement strand
GGGCGGACGGTCTTACACCCAGAGCCAGTTCAATCGCGCGGTGCAGGCCCAACGACAGCCAGGTTCGACCTTCAAGCCTTTCGTCTACCTCACCGCCTTCGAGGCGACCCTCGACGATCCGTCCCTTCCGCCCATCACACCCGCCACTGTGGTCGACGATTCGCCGTACGTCTTCTTCTACGAAAACAAAGAATACATCCCGCAGAATTTCGAGGACACGTACCTTGGCCCGGTGACGCTGCGTCGGGCGCTCGCCAAGAGCCTCAACGTCGCGACCTTGAAGGTGGCGGAAATGGTCGGATACGACCGGATCGCGAACCTTTGGAAAGACAAACTGAGGATCACGCAGACGGTGAAGGCGGTTCCCTCCCTAGCACTTGGGGCCTTCGAAGTGAGTCCGCTGGAAATGGCCACCGCCTACGAGATCCTCGCGACGGGCGGTCTTAAGCGCGAACCGTTCTCGCTGAACCGAGCGTCCACCGAGGACGGCACCAGTTTTGAACTGAACGCGAATCCGGCTTCACCGCGGGTGGTGCGGCAGGAGACGACGTATCTCGTCACGCGCATGATGGAAAGTGTCATCAACGAAGGTACGGGCGCCGCCGCGCGCGGCATGGGTTTCTCGGCGGAAGCCGCGGGCAAAAGCGGCACCACCAACGACACCCGCGACGCCTGGTTCGCGGGCTTCACGCCCGACATCGTGACCATCGTGTGGGTCGGCTACGACGACAATTCTCCCGTGAACATGGCGGGCTCGAAGGCGGCGCTGCCCATCTGGGTCGAGTTCATGAAGGCCGCCGTCTCCGGTCTCGGCAATCGCGGATTCCTTCCACCGCAGGAAGGTGTCGTCTTCGTCAACATCGACAAGGCTACGGGCAAGCGATACAACCCGAACTGCGGGAAGTCTTACTCGGAAAGCTTCCTCGTCGGGACGGAACCGATGGAAGAGGAGTCGTGCGGCGGGAACTTCCAGTAGTCCAACATACGAAGGCTCCGGCGTTCGAGTGCGGCGAACGCCGTCGTGCTCGGTGGCAGTCTCATCGTGGTGATGCTGGTGACGCTGGGCGCGGCTCTGATCCCGGCGCGTCGGGCGGCCACCGTGGATCCGGCCCAGGCCCTTCGTCCCCCCCGGCCAAATAGGTCGCGAGATGCTTGCCGGTGAGGGTGGAGCGCGCGGCAACAAGAGCCTTGGGCGTCCCCTCGAAAGCAACCCGTCCGCCTTCGTGGCCCGCTCCGAGGTCACGCGCCACTTCCGCAGCGTCTAGACTAACGTATGAGTCTTCCCTCCGGAACCCGCCTCGGTCCTTACGAAGTTACCGCGGCCATTGGTGCGGGCGGAATGGGCGAGGTGTACCGCGGGCGGGATGCGACCCTCAATCGGGACGTGGCGATCAAGGTCCTGCCCACCGCGCTGGCGGACGACGCGGAGCGTCTCGCGCGCTTCAAGCGCGAGGCCCAGGTTCTCGCCTCCCTCAATCACTCCAACATCTCTCACGTCTACGGATTCGAGGCCGCGAGCCTTCCCGACGGGTCGGCCATCCATTTCCTCGCGATGGAGCTGGTCGAGGGCGAGGATCTGTCGGAGCGACTGAGGCGTGGGGCGATTCCGGTGGAGGAAGCGATCGCCATCGCGAAGCAGATCGCCCTGGGCCTTGAAGAAGCGCACGAGCGCGGGATCATTCACCGGGACTTGAAGCCGGCGAACGTCAAGCTGACGCCCGGCGGCAAGGTGAAGATCCTCGACTTCGGTCTCGCCAAGGCACTCGAGGGCGACGCCTCGAACTCGGCCTCCGACTCGCGACTGGCGAATTCGCCCACCATCTCGCGGCACATGACAGAAGCGGGAATGATCATGGGCACCGCGGCCTACATGAGCCCGGAGCAGGCGCGGGGCAAGGCCGTCGACAAGCGTGCGGACATCTTGTCGTTCGGTGTGGTCGTTTTCGAGATGCTCACCGGTCGGCGGCTCTTTGCGGGGGAGACCGTCAGCGACACGCTTGCCGCCGTTCTGAAGACGGATCCGGACTGGAGCCTGCTGCCCAGGGACGCGCCGAAGGCTCTGCGCCTGCTTCTGAAGCGCTGCCTGGATCGCGATCCGCAAAACCGATGGCACGACATCGCCGACGCCAGGATCCTGATCGACGCGGATCAGGCGAGCGACCCTTTGGATCGGGCGCGCCCCGCGCCGCCTGGGCTGACGCGCCGGGTCGCACTCGCGGCGGCCGCGGCCCTGGTCTTGATCACCATCGTCGCGGGTCTTGGTGGCTACTCCCTCAGCCGACAGGGCCGGACCACGCCCAATCCGTTCCACCTCGCCATCCAGCTCGCGGCCAACCAGGAACTCGGTATCGGCGGGAACTCGCTGCCCGCGTTTTCGCCGGACGGCCGCATACTCGTCTTCCCCGGGCGTCAGGATGGTAAGGACACGCTGCTCAGGCGCGACCTGGGGTCTCGAGAGTCGGTGCCGATCGAGGGGACCGAAGATGGCACGGACCCGTTCTTTTCTCCCGACGGACACTGGCTTGGCTTCGTCGCCGGTGGCCGCCTGCGGAAGATTTCCACCGACGGCGGACGGCCGTTCCCGCTCGCCGAGGCGCAGAGCAGCGGGGGCAGCGCCTGGCTCGACGACGGCACGATCATCTACACCCCGATTTATTCGTCCGGGCTCTACCGGGTTTCCGCCGAGGGCGGATCCCCTGAGGCTTTGACGACTCCCGATCACGCGAGCGGAGAGTTGGGACACTGGATGCCCTCGCCCCTTCCCGGCGGGCGTTTCGTTGTGTTCACGGCCTTTCGTAGTCCCCTCGACCGCTCTCGAGTCGGCGTCCTGGACGTGAAGACGCGGGCGGTCAGGTGGCTCGTGGACGGCGGCTTCTTCGGCCGCTACGCTTCGAGCGGCCATCTCCTTTTCGGCAAGGGCACGCGGCTCTACGCGATGCCTTTCGACCCGAAGACGGCAACGCCGATTGGGCCCGCGGTGCCCGTTCTCGACGACATCCTGGTTTCTCAGACCTCGGGCTTCGCTCATGTCGCGGTATCGAGCCAGGGGACTCTCGCCTACATCACGCAAAGTCTTGGCGACCCTCTGCGTGAGCTGATCTGGCTCGATCGGACCGGCCGCGAGGCCAAAGCCTCGACCGAGCACCGACGCTACATGAGCGCCAGCATCTCCCCCGATGGAGGACGCGCGGCCCTGGCCATTCAGGGCGAGAGCCAGGACCTGTGGACGCTGTCGCTGGATCGGGGCACTCTCTCGCGTCTGACCAACGGCGAAGCCACTGAATACGGCCCGGTATGGTCGAAGGACGGTCGCGAGATCTTCTACGTGGTGGACCGCCCTCCCTATGAAC
>JBDSLN010000444.1:0-3638 GCA_039916365.1 Vicinamibacteria bacterium | reverse complement strand
GCGCACGACTCATTCGACATCGACGATGCGCGTTCTCCGTCTGTGCGTTCTTGCACAGATGGGCCGCCGCGTTCCACGTAGCATCGAACCACGTGGAGAAGAGTCCGGCCGTCCTGAAGAGGCATTTGAAGAAGGCGTCCAGAAAACTCTCGGTGCTCGAGCCGATCGCCAAGGAACGGCGGACGATGTGGTATCAAGGGAAAGGCAACTTGGGCTTGATTCGTGCGGACGTGAAGGCGACCGTCGTCAAAGCCGTGAAGGAGGCCGTGCGTGAGCGCGTGAAGGAAATCCTTGATGAATCGAAAGACGAGTAGCCCAACCTGCGCGGCGCCGTTCATACCCATTGATTTCGTGCCCACTGATGACGTGGGGGCTCACGCTCCGGTGCGCCGGATCGCCGTCTTCAAGAAGAGATGGCTCACCACCCTCTGCTTCTCAAGCGCGGCGTGGATGGTGGCGGCGCAAGACCTCCGCCTTCCCAACGCGCCGGAGTCGGTGAAGTTCGGAGTCATCGGAGACTCGGGCACCGGCGACAAACCCCAGTACGACGTCGCCGCGCAGATGGAGCGCTATCGCGCGAAGTTCGTGTTCGATAGAGTCATCATGCTGGGCGACAACATCTACGGTGGGCAGACCCCGGCCGACATTAACGCGAAATTCACGCAGCCTTACAAGCGATTGGTCGATGCCGGGGTCACCTTCTACGCTGCGCTTGGCAACCACGACAGCGTAGACAATCGGATGGTTCCGGGGTTCCACATGGGTGGCGAACGGTATTACACCCACGCCACGCGAAATGTGCGCTTCTTCGTGATCGACACCGATCTCCTCGACCCGAAACAGATCGAATGGCTCGAGGCAGGCCTGAAGGCCGCCACCGAGGATTGGAAGATTCCCTACTTCCATCACCCGCTCTATTCCGACGGCGTGACCCACGGCTCCGACATCGCTCTGCGCGTTGTTCTCGAACCGCTGTTCCTCAAGTACGGCGTGACCGTCGTTTTTGCCGGCCACGATCACATTTACGAACGCACCACGCCCCAGAAGGGGATCACCCATTTCGTGTCGGGCTCTGCGGGCAAACTGCGGCGCGGGGATCTCAGGCGCTCCCCGATGACGGCCGCGGGTTTCGATCAGGATTACAGCTTCATGCTGGTTGAAATCGTCAAGAACGACTTGTCGTTTCAGGCGGTGAGCCGCACGGGGCAGGTCGTCGATGCAGGCACCATTCACCGGCCATGAAAAAGAAGATATTTCACTTCCCGCTCCTCATCATCAACTCGGCGTTCGTGCTGCCGATTGGCTGCGCGCTCGCATTGGCCTGGGCCAACATACGTCCGGAGAGTTACTACCGGTTCTCGCATGCGCTGGAATTTCCGGTCAACGAGATCGGACTCGTGTTCCTCTTCGCCGTGATGGCGAAGGAAGTGGTGGAGGCCACGCTGAAGGGCGGCGATCTGCATCCCTGGCGCCGCGCGGCGCTGCCGGTGGCGTCCGCGGTCGGCGGCGTGATCGTGCCGGCGATCATCTATTCAGCGTTCCTGAGCCGGATGCCCGAACCCGAACCCATGTTGGCCAGCGCCTGGGCGGTGACATGCGCGATCGACGTGACTCTGTGTTACCTGATCGGCGGCCTGATCTTCGGCCGGCATCCAGCAATTCCTTTCCTGCTGTTGACCGCCATCGCGTCTAACGCGATCGGCTTATCGGCCATCGCCACGATCACCCCGGAGGACATGCGGTCCGTCGCCATCGGCCTCACCCTGGTGGCCGTGGGAATGGGCACGGCATTCGCGATGCGACGGCGGGGCGTCTCCTCCTTCTGGCCCTACATTGTCCTCGGAGGCGGCCTGTCCTGGTACGGCATGTTCCTGGCGGGCGCTCATCCGGCGCTGGCCCTCATGCCGATCGTGCCGTTCATGCCCCACGCTGCACGTGACGAAGGGCTGTTTGTCGATCCGTCGCCGAAGGCCAAGGACACGCTGTCCCGCTTCGAACGCTGGTGGGCCGCACCCATTCAAGCCGTTTTGTTCCTGTTCGGCCTCGTGAACGCGGGCGTGCCGCTGCATGGCCTTGATGACGGCATGTGGGCCATCCCGGTCGCGACGTTGATTGGCCGGCCCATCGGCGTGTTACTTGGCGCCGAGGCGGCCATCGCCTTTGGCCTGCACCGCCCCCCTCGCATGGGCTGGAAGGAACTGATTGTCGTTGGTTGCACGGCGTCGGTTGGCCTCACGATGGCACTGTACTTTTCAACCGCGAGTCTCGCCATCGGATCGCTTCGCGTTCAATCCCAAACCGGTGCATTGCTCACGGTGACGGGCGCAATAGTGGCATTTGGTGCGGCCTGGTTGCTTGGCGTGGGACGATGGCGAGTTGCCGATGAAACCGCTCCAGCACCCGCGCACCGCCCCTAGCTAAGAAGTCGTCTCAGAAGGGTGGCCGGTCCGCTCCAGGAGAAATCGCATGCAGATTGGTTTCCGTGCCCGCGCTTTGTGTCTAGGACTCATGCTGGCGGTCTGCGCGCCGGGCGCTCGCGCGCAGATCAGGCCTGCAACGGCAAAGGTCCCCGAGCCCAAGGATGTCTTCGGCTTCAAGCCGGGGGAGGACTACAAGGTCTTCTCCTGGGCGGAGGACGTCGACTACTTCAAGAAGCTCGATGCCTCATCCGACCGCATCGTGGTCGAGGAAATCGGCAAGACCACCCTGGGCAAGCCGATGCTGCTCGCGTTCATATCGAGCGAGGTGAACCTCAAGAATCGTCTTCGATACAAGGAGATCGCGAAGCAACTCGCTCTGACGAAGGGCGTGGATGAAGCGAAGGCGCGAGTCCTGGCACAGGAAGGCAAGGCGATTGTCTGGATCGACGGCGGCATGCACTCCACCGAGATCGCCAACTCCCACTCGATGCCGGAACTCGCGCATTGGCTCGTCACGGATGAATCGGCGGAGGCGCGCCGGATCCGTGACAACGTCATCCTGCTGCTGATGCCGCACCTCAATCCCGACGGCATCGACATCGTGGGCAATTGGTACAAGAAAAACCTGGGCACGCCCTTCGAAACCACGACTCAGCCCGAGGTCTATCAGCACTACATCGGCCACGACAACAATCGCGACTGGTACATGTTCACGCAGATCGAGACCCGCGCCGTGGCGAAGCAACTTTACGAAGAATGGTTTCCAGAGATCGTCTACAACCATCATCAATCGAGCCCGTTTCCCGGCCGCATCTTCGGACCGCCCATGAAGAACCCGGTGAACCCGAATCTCGACCCGCTGCTTGTCTCCACCGTGAATCAGATCGGCGAGCACATGCGAAAGCGTTTCGATTTCGAGAACAAACCCGGCTACAACAGCGGCATCGTTTACGACATGTGGTGGAACGGTTCGATGCGCGGTGTGCCCGACTTCCACAACATGGCGGGCTACCTCACGGAGACGGCGTTGTATCGGATGGCTACCCCGCACTGCTATGCGCCGGAGGAGATTCCCGAGAACTTCGGCGAGCGCGCGTCCTTCCTGCCCGCCAAGACCCCGTCCACCGACTATACGAATCCGTGGCTTGGCGGATGCTGGCATCTCAAGGACGCCATCGACTACATGATCACGGCGTCGAAGGCGACCCTCGACATCGC
>JBDSLN010000443.1:0-3673 GCA_039916365.1 Vicinamibacteria bacterium | reverse complement strand
CCTATTTCGAACTGCACAAGAGCGCCGACGAGAAATTCGTATTCAACCTCAAGGCCGCCAACAATGAAATCATTCTTACCGGCCAGACCTACACGACCAAGCAGCACGCACTGGACGGCATCGAGTCGGTGCGCGAAAACTCCGCGAAGGACACACAATACGAGCGGAAGACGTCTTCAGACAGCCAGCCGTACTTCGTGCTGAGCGGTGGCAACGGCATAGTCATCGGATCCAGCCAGATGTACGCCTCGGCCTCAGCGATGGAAAGCGGGATCACCAGCGTCAAGGAAAACGGCCACACGACGACGACCAGAGACAACGCGGAGGCTTAACGGTCTCAGGCCTTACGGGAAGCACCGCGTAGGGCAGAGATGCCTACCCGACCCGATCCCAGAATGCTTCCACACTCGCGGCCACTTGTTGCGGATCCTCCACCTGCGGGTAGTGCCCGAGTTCGGGCCAGCGCACGCGCTGCGCTCCCGGAATCTCCCGTTCCAGCGCGTCCGCGATCGCGGTCACCGCGACCGGATCGCGCTCCGCCCACGCGACGAGCGTCGGCACGTCGAGGCGCTCGAGCGCGCCGATCCACCGCCTTTGGAAGCGCCAGCGATCATCCACGTAGCGGATCGTCTCCGGCAGTCGCAGCGTTCCGCCCGCCCGCGACAGCAGCCGCCACATACCGTCCAGTTCCGCGTCCGTTGGCGGCCGCGCGAAAATCCGCCGCATCTGCGCGGCGAACGTGCGCTGCGAGTTCAGCCGCGCGAACAAGGATGCAAGCGGCGAGCGCAGCAATCGCTGGCCGAACGTGAGCTGCGCGAGCTCGATGTGCACGCTGCCGTTCATCAACACGAGGCTCGCGAGCGTGAACGGCAACAAACCGCGCTCGCGGCGAGCACACATCTCGGTCGCGACGCTGGTCCCGAGATCGTGGGCGAGTACGTGCGCGCGCGTGATGCCGCTCGCACGCGCGATTGCCTGCCCAACATCGGCGTGCTCGAAAAGCCCGTAGCCATGATCGTCGGGTTTGTCGGAAAGCCCGAATCCTAAGAAGTCGAACGCGATCACACGGCGACGCTGGGAGACGATCTCCATCAGCGGCGCGAAGTCCCAGCTCGAAGTGGGAAAGCCGTGCAGCAACAGCACTGGGCACGGATCTTCGGCGGGCCCACGCTCACACAGGAACACGCGGCCCTCGGGGACCTCGATCGTGCGGCCGCGGGCCTCCCACTCGTCGACACGGATCATCGGGCGCGAGATTAGCCGATGTCCGGCTCACAGCCGCGAATCGACGCGCACACGCCCGTCGCGACGCCGTTACGCATCGCAACCCCAGACCGCCTTGAGCTCGAGAAACGGACCCGACGCCGAATAGGGGTTGTTCCAGTGTTCACACATGGATTCGACCTTCCAGACAACTGAGATAATCCGATACCCGTCGATCGCAGGAAGGGACACATCCATAATCTCCAGATTCTTGACCTGGACCGAGCGTCGGTTCTTTGAATCTAAGTAGGAAAGCATTCAAGGCTTTGGATTTCTCCGAATCGTTGGCGCCGACCGTCTCGGAGTAGTAAACATATTGTTTGCATGTAGATGAGTCGAGCTGAGGCGCCCGGCGCCAAGGCTGGCTTGGCACTTGCACCGATCAAACACCAAATGGCGCCTCAAGGCGTCGCATTCAAAAAACAATTCAGTTTAATAGTCTAGGAGACTCTATGAACCGCTTGAGGGGACTGCTTGCAGTCCTTTTGCTGTCAGTTGCCTCACTCGTCAGCGCGCAGCCAGCGCAAAACGGCACGTTGACCGGCACCGTCAAAGACGGCCAAGGAGGTCTGCTTCCCGGCGTTTCAGTCACCGCAACCAGCCAGGAGCGTGGCTTCACCCGCGAAGCAGTTACCGATGCTCAAGGGCGGTATCGCTTCCCTTCGATTCCCATCGGAAGCTACAAGATCAGCGCGAAACTATCCGGCTTTGGCGGCGTTACGCTCTCGGACAACCTCGTCCAGACGGAGAACACCACGAACGTCTCGTTCACGATGAAAGTGGGCGGCCTTACCGAGGCCGTCGAAGTCGTTGGCGAGGCCCCCATCGTCGATATGACCAACGTCTCGGCCAACACCCGCGTCCGTCGCGAAGAATTCGACAAGGTTCCGGTCGGCCGCAGCTATCAGGCGCTCATGGGCAGCATTCCTGGCGTCGTGGGCACGGGCAACGTTAACTCGTCCGGCGCGCTCACCAGCAACAACCTGTTCCTGATGGACGGCATCGACACCACCGACCCGACAACCGGAACCTTCGGCGGCAACCTCAACTTCGAAGCCATTGAAGAAGTGTCGGCCTACACCTCGGCCGTCTCCGCCGAGTATGGGCGCGCCATCGGAGCGGTGGTCAACGTCATCACCAAGTCGGGCACGAACAAGTTCGAGGGTTCAGCCAGGTACATCGCGACGAACGACAACTGGGACCGCCAGAACAAGACGAAGAGCGAAACCACCGGAGCCTCTCTCGAGCGCGTCAAGTTCGACAAGGTCAATCCGGTCTGGAACGCCACGTTCGGCGGGCCAATCAAGAAAAACCGAGCCTGGTTCTTTGGGACTTACGAGAAACAGAAGAACACAACCGCGCAGCGGCAGACGGTGGGTCCGATCCCGGAGAACTACCAGCAGACGACGGCGGCCGCGTTCGTTAATGGCCGTGTCACGGCCCAGATCACCCCGAAGAATATGGTGTGGGTGAAGTACTTCCAATCGCCGACCGACGGTTTCGTCATCGATTACTGGGGGGCGGCGGCCGAGCGCTCGGCGCTCACGTCCCAGAACCAAACCTCGAAGAACTGGGCCGGCCAATGGAGCAGCGTCCTCAGCTCCTCTTTGAGCCTGGAAGCGAGCTTTGGCACCTACGCATCGCGGATCGATGTCATTCCGTTCGAGGCCGGCCGCCATTCGGCGAATGCTCCCCACCAGAACCTTGCGGACGGCAAGTACTACAACGGCGCCACGTTCGACGGCTACGTCGAGCGCCCCCGTAAGCAGGCGAATATCGCGGTGACAAATTTCCGGACCCTCGGCGGCCGCAGCCACAGCTTCAAAGCGGGCCTCGATTTCCAAAGAATCGAGTCAAGGTCGGAGTTCAAGTACCCAAACAATCAACTCTTCATTGACGACTCGTACAACCAGGCTACCGGGGCGTTTGGGCCGAACAGTCGCCGAGACTTCGAAGCCGGGCCTTCCATCTCGAAGGGCAACATCGGCGCGTTCTATCTGCGCGATAAGTTCGAAGTGGGCAAGCGGATCTTCCTTGAAGCGGGCATCCGCCTCGAGAAGCAGAAGGGCGAGAGCGACATCGGCGCGAGTACGGTCAACTCTTCGATCGTTTCGCCGCGTCTTTCGGGAAGCTTCGATGTTTCGGGCGATGGCAAGACGTTGATTCAGGCGAGCGCGGGCCGCTTCTACACCGGCATCCTGCAGAGCTTCTCCGATTCGTTCGCTGCAGTGCCTCAGCAGTCGAACTACAAGAACTACCTGTGGAATGGCTCAGCGTACGTCTTCTCGAATGAGGTCCGCGTGGGCGCCTCCTCATTCAAGCCAAACCTCAACCTCAAGAACCCAAGGACCGACGAGTTGACCCTCGGATTCCAGCGTCAGTTCGGCCGCTCGATGGGCGCCGGCGTCCG
>JBDSLN010000442.1:0-3180 GCA_039916365.1 Vicinamibacteria bacterium | reverse complement strand
TGCCAGCAATCCAAACAATGAGACTCCTGGAAAATCAGCTCTCCAGTCGAAACCCCAAGGGACGCACGGGAATTAGAAGGGAATGCTAGGCGATGGCCTCTGAGACTGTCAAGGAAACGGGCGGGACCCTCTTTGTGGTTGCAACCCCCCTGGGCAACCTGGACGATCTGACCTTCAGGGCCGTTAAGTGTCTGAAAGAAGTAGATTTAATTGCCTGTGAAGACACCCGCCGCACCTCCAAACTGCTCAATCATCTGGGAATCAAGAAGCCGCTCATTTCCTGTTTCGAGCACAACGAACTCGCCCGGGTGGACCAACTTCTGGCCAAATTGAGCCAAGGAGTGAACATCGCCCTGGTCAGCGACGCGGGCACGCCGACGATCTCCGACCCGGGTTTTGCTCTGATTCGGGCGGCCCACGAAAGAGGTCTCGCAGTCAGTCCCATTCCGGGTCCATCCGCTTTGGTGGCAGCGCTTTCCGTCAGCGGCCTTCCCACGGATGCCTTCTACTTTGCGGGCTTCCTTCCGCGAACAGGGTCAGCACGACGCGAGCGCCTGCTCGAACTGAAGAGTCAACGCGCGACGCTCATCTTCTACGAGTCGCCGCACCGCGTGATCGACATGATTGGCGACGTTATTGCGACGCTGGGCGATCGTCACGCCTTCCTGTGTCGTGAGGTCACGAAGCTCCACGAAGAGCTGAAGCGCGCGCTGCTGAGCGATATCGCGAAAGACCTTCAGTCGCGCGAGGAGGTTCTGGGCGAGATCGTCCTCGTGGTGGCGGGAGCTGTGGCCGATGTGCGGGTGGGCGGAACCATGGAGCAGGCGCTTCAGCGATTCGACGCGGAGGTGGAAATGGGAGCGACTCCGCGGCAGGCCGCCAAGGAAGCGGCACAAGCGACGGGTCTGCCGGTGCGCGATATCTACGCGCGCGCAGCCGCGCGAAAGTGATTCGGGTCGCTTGGGTTGACAAGTCCAGCCTTTGAACCGACCATAAGAGGAATCGAATGAAGATTCTCGTTGTCGGAAACGGAGCCCGCGAACACGCCATCGTGGCCAAACTTCGCGAAAGCAGCATCGGTGCAGTGGATGAAATCTATTGCGCCCCCGGAAATGCGGGCATCGCTAAGCACGCCCGGCTTGTTCCGATCGAGGCGTCCAACACGGTCGAGCTTGCCGACTTCGCCCAGACGATCCATGCCGATCTGACCATCGTGGGCCCCGAGCTTCCGCTGATTCTTGGCATCGTCGACGAGTTCAAGAAGCGCGGCCTTCGGATCTTCGGACCGACCCGGGCCGCCGCCGAGATCGAAGGATCCAAGGCCTTCGCCCGTGAGTTCCTGACCCGCCATAACGTCCCCTCGCCTCGCTACGCCGTGGTGGGTTCATTTGACGAAGCTCAGCGCATTCTCAAGGAAGGCTCCTTCGGTTTTCCGTGCGTGGTCAAGGCGGATGGGCTGACTTCAGGCAAGGGAGCCATCGTCTGCGAGACCTACGAAGACGCGGTGTCTGCTGCCGCATCCATGCTGAAAGACAAGCGCTTTGGCAAAGCAGGAGAGCGCGTGGTCATCGAAGAGTTCATCGCGGGTGAGGAGGTCTCGTTCCTCGTCCTGTGCGATGGCAGTCGCGCCGTTCCCCTCGCGAGCGTCCAGGACCACAAGCGCCTCAAAGATGGCGACAAGGGCCCCAACACCGGCGGGATGGGAACCATCTCTCCAGCCTTGAATCTCAAGCTTGAGCTCCACAAAGAGATCATGAGCTCCATCATCATCCCGACCATCGCGGGACTCGCCAAGGAAGGCCGCACGTTCACCGGGGTTCTGTACGCGGGACTGATGATCGGCACAGACGGCAAGCCTAAGGTGCTTGAGTACAACGCGCGTTTTGGCGACCCGGAATGTCAGGTGATCCTTGCGCGCCTGAAGAGCGATCTCGCTTCGCTTTTGGTTGCCGTGGCGGATGGCGCTCTCGCCGACGTCAAGGTGGAGTGGGCGAAGGAACCGGCGGTATGCGTGGTGGTGGCGAGCGAGGGTTATCCCGACAGCGTCACCAAGGGTCGTGAGGTGCGGCGCGTGCCAGATTCCGATGAAGGTCTACAGATCCTTCATGGCGCCACCGTCATGGAGAACGGAAAGCTTTTGACGACAGGGGGACGCGTGTTCGCCGTGACCGCCCTCGGCGCTTCGCTGCCCGCGGCCCTGAATCGCGCGTACGAGGCAGTTGAGCAGATCGACTTCGACGGCTCGCAGTATCGCCGGGACATCGGCGCCAGCGCCCTGAAGCGTCTCGGCGTCGCCTAACTCGTTCTCGCCGGGCTACTCCTTAAACCGAAGCATCTCCGCGACGTCTTTTTCGCCCGCCTTGCCCTCGCGTCGAGCGAGCGGTTGGCCGTCGATGTCGATGATTCCGGTGAGGAGCACGAGGTTCAGCACGCGCCCTCGAAGGATGGGCGATCCCGGGTCGACCACGAGGGCCTTGTTCCCGGCGTCGTAGGTGACCCGCATCGCCTCGAATCCAGGGTCTCCGGGAATCGGCGGGCCTTCGTAACGCAGGCCGACCCGTCCCTTGAAACTGTCCTCGTCCATGTCGTTGTTGAACTGAACCATGATGCGACCGGAGAAGTCGAAGTCGCTTTCACCCTCGAGCGGAAGAGAGAAGACGATCATCGGTGGAACTTTGGGACGCTCCGGCGGAGGAGGAGCGGGCGCCGCGTCGGCTTTCGGCGTGGGTGGCTGAGTGAGGGCGACCTGGGCAGCGTCGATGATGGTGATTCCATTGCGAGTGAGGGGCCGACCGATCACTTCGATCCAGCGATTGGTGTCGCGCCGGATGGAAGGATCCAGCTCGAAGCCATCGCCCTTGGGTTTCTTGTTCGTGACCCAGATCGCGAAGAGCGAATCCTTGATCACCCAGTCGTTGACCGTGCGCATCGACTTGCCGGGAAGGTCGGCGAACAGATTGCGACCACGGAACTTGCCCACCACGCGGACGAGTTGGCCGTCCATCTTGCCGGCCCGCGTGACGAGCTGCTCAAGCGAAATGACCGCCGCCTTGGTCTTGTCGACTTTCTCGGGTGGCCCGGCCCAGCTCCAGAACTGGATATAGCCGCCACTTCCGCTCACCTGTTCGGTTCCGCCACTCTGTCCCGTCGTGGACGTAAACAGGCCGGTCACTTCGATGA
>JBDSLN010000441.1:0-4219 GCA_039916365.1 Vicinamibacteria bacterium | reverse complement strand
TCCATGGGTGCGAACGTCCCGATCAGCTCTTCAACTCCGGTATAGATGTCCGCGCAATCGAAGGTCGTGATTCCGGCGTCCACGAACGCTTGCATATCTGCATGTGCTCCGGCGGCATCGACGGACCCACCGTGACCCTTCGCGAGCTGCCATCCGCCCTTAATGATCCGGGAGATCGAGTATTCCGGAGCGAGATCAACGAGCACGTTTCGTGGTCGCTTTTAGACGGCGGCGTCTCGTCGGTAGAGGGCGAGGCAGTGGCACCGCAGTTACGTCGGCGCGGTTGAAAACGCTTCGCTTCAGTCGCGTAATTCGGAAACGTCCACCGCAGTTCGGATCGGGGCAGGCGATGAGCGAGTCGGTGGTCATCCAGTCATTGGGATGGGTGTCGCGCTGTTTCGCCGGGAGAAGCGGAAGCAACGCAGCCAGCGAGTAGATCGGAAACGTCTGACCTGAAGGCAATGACAGGTTTTCGCCGCGCAGTTCGAACGAGTCGCCAAGCTGATGGTTGCAGATCATCGGAAGGCCATCAGCTTGCTCCACGTCCACGCGCAGGTCGAAGAGAGGAAAGGTCTGGCGGCTCATTTCGCATTTAGCATAGCGATACGCCCGCTCGACATGGGTTTGTTCAATGTCCATTCGCCGGGCCCACTGCAACAGGAAAACTTGAAGTGATCATCGAAACCTTTCCCGTCGGACCTCTTCAGTGCAACTGCACGATCCTCGGCGATCCGGAGACGGGCGAGGCCATCGTCATCGATCCGGGTGACGAAGCGCCGAAAGTGCTGAAGCGGCTGGCCGCTCATGGACTCAAACCGAAAGCCATCCTGATCACCCACACCCACCTCGACCACGTGGGCGGCAACCACGAAGTCAAGGAAGCGACGGGCGCGAAGGTGATGCTTCACGAGCAGGACCTCTTTCTCTACGACCATCTTGGGATGCAGGCGCAGATGATCGGCCTGGTCACGCCGACGCGCGCCGCGGTGGATGACTACATCCATCAAGGCGACGTGATCGCCTTCGGCAACGTGGGCGACACCGTTGAGGTGATCCACACGCCCGGACACACGCCTGGCTCCTGCTCCTTCTTCGTGGCGAGTCAGAATCTGCTCCTCGCCGGCGACACCCTGTTCTCAGGAAGCGTCGGCCGCACCGACTTATGGGGCGGTAACTTCGATCAGGAGATCAAGTCGATCAAAGACCGGCTCCTCCCCCTGCCCGACCAGACCCGTGTGATCGCGGGGCATGGCCCGGACACGACCATCGTCGAGGAGCGCGCGTCGAATCCGTTCCTGATCTAGCGTGCTGACGAGCCCGTGGGATTGGGCGAACCGAAGCCGGCCTTCACAATCTCTTCTCCGATGACGCGCTGGGTCAGGAAAAAGACCTCACCGTAGTCGGTCGGAAGGCAGTGTGCACGGATGATGGCCACCGGCCCGGTCGCGTTGTGCTCCAACGTCTCCGCCACGGTCGCGGGCATCTTGAGAACCTTCGGCTCCTCGGCCAGACGTGCAAGCATCGCCGCGTAGAAAGCGGCGGGATCGGCCGCCCAGGGGAGTTGGGCGTGCGCTTCCACGCGTCGATGGGCGCCCGTCGAAAGATTGTGGATGTTATCGCTGAAGGCACGGGAGTTGCCCACAATCACGCGCGCGCCATCCCCGGCCGCAAGCAATGTGCCGAACAAGCCAATCTCAAGAACCTCTCCCACCACGCCGCCGAGCTGAACCGTATCTCCTTTCTTGAACGGACGCAGGGTCACCACGATGATGCCGGCCGCGAAGTTCGCGAGGAGGCCAGACCAAGCGATACCAATCGCCACGCCGGCCGCCGCCAGCAAGCCCGCGAGCGACGTGGTCTGCACCCCGAGCGCGCCCAGGACAGCGAGCGCGAGCACGATCATCAACACCACGCTGACGGTCTGTTCCAGGTACTTTGAAACGGTGGGGTCGAACTTCTCGTGGGCAAGTGCTCTACGCACCATGCCGCGCAGGGCCCAAATCACCCAACGGCCCAGAACGTACAGGGCGATAGCGGCCATGAGTTGCACGATGAAATCGACGCCCCGGGTCACGAGAAAGTTCTTGATCTGCTCCATAGCGTTCCAATCATCCGACAACCCTTCCCTTCGTGAGAAGGGAGGGGGGAAGAGACGAGAAGAAGCGATCAGGCGTATTAACGTCGCCGCCCCAATCGCATGAACCCGTCTGTATCTCCTGGCGAAGAACCAAGGATCCCGCGCGACGCGTGGATCGTTCTGGGCGTTCTCTTCCTGGTCTCGATCCTCAACTTCGTGGATCGGCAGATCCTGTCGATCCTCATCCGTGACATCAAGGGCAGTCTTCAAGTCACCGACGCGCAGATGGGCTTTCTCTGGGGCACCGTCTTCGCCGCGTTCTACACGGTGTTTGGAATTCCACTGGGTCTCTACGCCGACCTGGGATCGAGAAAGAAGCTCATCGCCTGGGGGCTGACGCTGTGGAGCTTCATGACGATGATGTCCGGCTTCGCGAACACCTTCCCGGCACTCGCACTCGCGCGTATGGGCGTCGGCATCGGCGAAGCATCGGCTTCCCCGGCCGCCTATTCGCTGATCGCGGATCTGTTCCCGAAGACGAGGCGCGCGACCGCGATCGGCATCTATTCGCTTGGGGTCTACATAGGAATCGGACTCAGCAGCTACGTGGGCGGCCAGGTCGTGGACCGATGGAATCACGGGTTCCCCTTGGGTCAGACCCCCCTTGGCCTTGTCGGTTGGCAAGCGGCGTTCGTGGCCGCGGGCCTTCCGGGCCTGCTGCTCGTTCCCTTTGTCTTCCTCCTGCGCGAACCCGCGCGTCTGACTGGAGCCGCGCACACGGGAGCCAGCGCGGTGCGACGGTGTATCCGTGAAGGCCTGGCCCTGCTTCCTCCGACGTCGTTTCTCCTGCTTCACCAGGATGGCATCCCCGTGGGACCGAACGTGTTCGCCTTTGGCGCGCTCGTCGCTGTGACCGCGGGTTTGACGCTTGCCTTCGCCGATCCGATCCAGTGGGCCTGCTTGGCGAGCGGCCTCTACGTCGTGGCCACCCTGGCGCAGCGATTGAAAGCAAACGAACCCGACACCCACGTTCTTATCTTTCGCACACCGTCCCTGATGTGGGCGACTCTCGGTTTTTCCTGTCTGTCGATCACCGGCTACGGGATGGGATTTTCGGTCGCCGAGTTCTTCATCCGCTATCACGGCTACACGCCGGCCAGGATTGGCGGAATCTGGGGGTTCATCAATGCGGTGTGCGGTGGACTGGGTGTGCTCACGGGCGGCTATCTCGCCGATCGCTTCCGTGCACGCGCGGCGTCGGGGCGTCTCTGGGTCGGCATGATGAACGCACTCCTGCCCCTGCCCTTTCTGATCTCCGGATTGTTGGTGGGCGATCCGCGGGTCGCGATCCTTTGTTTCGCAGGTGCCCTGTTCTTCTCCGCGATGTGGCTGCCCGCGGGGAGTTCGACCGTGCAGGATCTCGTCCTGCCGCACATGCGCGCGCGCGCGTCGGCGGTGTTCCTTCTCTTCATCAATCTGATCAGCCTCGCCCTCGGTCCCTACCTCGTGGGCCGGCTCTCCGATCACTGGGGCAGCCTGCGTTACGCGCTGATGGCAGCATCCGCGGCCAACCTGGTCGCCTTCGTGCTGTTCGTGGTGGCCTCACGGTCCGTCGCCCGGGACGAAGAGACGCGCGAGGACCGAGCACGAGCGGCGGGAGCCCGGGCATAAGCTCAAACCACGCGCCTTCGGGCCGCCTGATCAAAGAGGATTTGTCATGAGACCTACCGCCACCGCCACCATCTCGTTCGGAATGGTTTCCATTCCGGTGAAGCTCTTCTCCGCCACGGAAACCCAGGGCTCCATTTCGTTCAACCTGCTCCACGAGAAGTGCAAGGGCCGCGTGAAGCAGCAGTACATTTGCGAGCGCGACAACAATCAGGTCGTCCCTCGTACCGAGATGGTCAAAGGCTATGAGTTCGCCAAGGATCAATACGTCGTCTTCACGCCGGACGAGATCAAGAAGATGGAAGAGGAGAAAACCGGCCTTGTCGACATCTCCGAATTCCTGGACATCAAGGAAGTCGACCCGATCTACTACGATGGCGCCTCCTACCTCGCTCCTGAGAAGGGCGGAGAGAAGGCGTATCGCCTTCTCTGCGACGCCATGAAGAAGACGGGCCGGGTGGCCGTTGCGAAGTG
>JBDSLN010000440.1:0-2737 GCA_039916365.1 Vicinamibacteria bacterium | reverse complement strand
TCCATGCGCGACTCGTCAAGACGCTCCAGCGCGCGGATCGCATCGAGACTCGGCGAGCAAATGCTCAACGCCAGCGATGTCGCACGTTCTTACACGGGTCCGCTTGCCATCCTGGTCGATCGAGGCACCGCGGGCGCCGCTGAAGTGGCGGCCGCTTTCCTGGTCGAGTCGGAACGAGGTTCGCTGTTTGGAGAGAACACCTTTGGTCGCGCCGGTATCCAGAAGCAGATTCCGCTCGAGAGCGGCGGCGGACTCGTTCTCACCGTCTCCCGTTACCTCACGCCCAAGGGTCAGTCGATCAACGGGAAAGGCATCACTCCCAAGAATCTCGTGCGCAACCCCGAAACGCTTGACGTTTACGGCACTCCCGGGAAAGACCCCGTCCTCGACAAGGCGATCGAGTCGCTGAAGGCCGTACCCGCGAAGGCTGCCGCGTAACGTTGCCGCGGCGGGCGACGCGACGTGGCCTTTGCCGCACTGAGTTTCGGCGAGCGTCCTGAACTATGAACGACCGCATTCCCGCCATCAAAGTCCTGCTTCTGCCGAAGGACACCAACGCTCTCGGAACCATCTTCGGCGGCGTGATCCTCTCCCACATCGACCTCGCGTCCGCGGTCGAAGCCAGGAAGGCTGGCGCTCATCGTTACGTCACGAAAGCCATGCATGCCGTGGAGTTCCACGCCCCCGTGTTTCTCGGCGACATCGTGAACTTCTTCACCGAAACCATTCGGCTCGGCCGCACCTCGATCACCGTGAAGGTGAGTGTTGAGGCCGAACGCTGGGGTGCGGGTGAAGGGGAGCGCATCTCAGTCACCGAGGCCGAGGTCGTGCTCGTCGCGGTCGACAGTCAGGGACACCCAACCCCCATCCGTCGCGACGGCTCCTCCAGCTGATGGCGGAGCGGATCCGCGTCGGCATTCTTTTTGGGGGTGCCTCCGAGGAACGCGAGATCTCTCTCGCGTCCGGTTTGATGATCGCCGAGAACCTGCCGAAAGACCGCTATGATGTTCGTCTGCTCGACACCCTCGCCTTGATGGCCCGTCACCCGGGACTCTCCGCAGGATTACACGAGAAAGCGTTGGCGCTTCAGCAGTCGACTCCGCGCCCGGCCCTGCGTTCGAATGACGACCTGTCTTCCGCGATGCGCGACCAGGTGGAACGCGCCGAGAGCCTGGCCCAGCCAGCCACGAAGGCACTTGCCCTCGCGAGCGATGGAGACGGTGGCATCGACGTGGCCTTTCTCGCCCTTCATGGCAAGTATGGCGAAGACGGAACGATTCAGGGCCTGCTCGAGCTGATCGGCACCCCGTATACGGGCTCCGGAGTTCTGGCTTCCGCCCTCGCGATGGACAAGGTGATGGCGAAGCGGGTACTCGTCGCCGAAGGCATTCCAGTGCCTAGGGGCATCCACGTCACGCGCGTCGATTTCTCGCGTGACGCGGCCACTGCGGTGGCGCGGGCGATCGCACTTCTGCCCGCGGTGGTGAAGCCCTCAAAGCAGGGATCGAGCGTCGGCATGTCTCTCGTGGATTCCGCTCCCGCGATGGAGGTCGCCCTTCGGCTGGCGCTTCAGCATGATGATGAGGTGATCGTTGAAGGCCGGGTGTTCGGCACCGAGATCACGGTCGGAGTCCTCGGCGTACTGGGTGGCTCCTCGGTCGAGGCTCTTCCGGTGGTCGAGATCGTTCCAAAGCGTGAATTCTTCGACTACAAAGCGAAGTACGACCCCGATCAGTGCGAAGAGATCTGCCCGGCGCGCATTCCGGATGAACTGGCTCGTGAAGCCCAGTCGCTCGCGCTACGCGCCCATAAGAGTCTCTCGTGTCGCGGCTATTCGCGAACCGATTTGATTCTCGGCCCCTCCGGCCCGGTGGTTCTCGAAGTCAACACCCTGCCCGGCATGACCATGAACTCACTGCTCCCCAAGGCGGCAGCGGCGGCCGGAATCCCCTTCGCGGAACTCCTGCATCGGATCGTAAGTCTGGCGCTCGAACCGCGCTGACGCTTACCGGAACTTCACCGACTTGTCGTACTGGTTGTAGAAGCGGACTACCGCGTTAAGGCTGGTCTCTTCACCTTGAAGTGCGAGCCTGGTTGAAGCTTCCATGCGCTCATCGTTCGCTCCCGGATCGGTGCCGACGGCGAGCGTGATTTCCTTGGCGGAGAGCGGCACGTCATCGAGAACGATGTTCTCGATCTTCTTCCAGCGTGCGAAGGAGTTGCCGCCGGTAAACCGGATGGGGAAGTCGCGGAACGGTCGGTTGTCGATCAGCACCTGTGCGTAGAGAACGCTGATCTGAGCGCCCGTCGATGGTTGCGACGCTTCGACTTCCAGATTGATGCGGGTGCGCGCGCTGCGCTGGGGCGCGGGCGTGCTGACCGGGCCGTTGTCACCGGCGTCGGCGGGCATGGTGCTCCGCGGCTTGCTGGTCGGCTTCTTCACCGGCATCGGGTCCGGTGTCGGATCCCTGGTCGGAGGGGGCGTTGCGACCGGAACTTCGGGTGTCGCTTCAGGAAGTGGAGTGGCGACGTTCATGGGGGCGACCGGCTCCGGCGTAGCGCGCACGTCCGCGAGCGGCGTGGGCGAGGGAACATCTGCCACCACATCGATGGCCTGCTTCGACTGCCAATAGCGATAGCCCACATACGTGGCGCCCGCGCCCATGACGCCGAGCACCAGGATGACGAACGCGGCGATGGCGAGGCCCGAGCCGCCGCCGCCCCGCTTCACCGGAAT
>JBDSLN010000439.1:0-2941 GCA_039916365.1 Vicinamibacteria bacterium | reverse complement strand
CGGCGAGAACCGAGGGCGCGAAGGGACGGAAGGATTCGCGGTACTTGATCTTGAGATTCATGCGCTTCTGCATGTCGGGATTGCGCGCATCGCCCAGGATGGAACGTCCGCCTAGCGCGCGCGGACCAAACTCCATGCGGCCGGTCATCCATCCGATGATTTTGCCTTCGGCGATCATCGACGCGACCTTGGGAAGAAGGGCCGCGTCATCGAGGCGGCTTGCCTTGGCGCCTTTGGCGTCGAGAACCGCTTGCACATCGGCGTCGGTGTACGCGGGCCCCAGGTAGGAGCCAAGCTGGCGGTCCATTGCGGGCTTTCCGGTGAAGGTCGCGCGAGGCTTGTCGAGGTAGCGATGCCAGACCGCAAGGGCTGAGCCGATGGCGCCGCCCGCGTCGCCCGCTGCAGGCTGAATAAAAATCTTCTTGAAGGGACCTTCGCGCAGCAGACGGCCGTTGCCGACGCAATTGAGTGCGACGCCACCCGCGAGGCAGAGGTTGTCCATGCCGGTTTCTTTATGGACATGGCGCGCGATGCGCAGCATGGCGTCTTCGGTGACGCGCTGAACGCTGGCCGCGAGGTCCATCTCGCGCTGGGTGAGCCGAGCTTCCGGCTTGCGGGGCGGGCCGCCGAAGATCTGATCGAACTTCGAGTTCGTCATGGTCAGGCCAGCGCAGTAGTCAAAGTAGTCCATGTTGAGATGGAACGACCCGTCGTCGCGTAGGTCCAGAATGTGCTCGTAGATGGCGTCCACGTACTTCGGCTCGCCATACGGAGCCAGGCCCATGACCTTGTACTCGCCGGAGTTCACCTTGAATCCCGTGTAGTAAGTGAACGCCGAATAGAGCAGGCCGATCGAGTGGGGGAAAAGAATCTCGCCCTTTGATTCGAGCTGGTGGCCCTTGCCGGTCCAGAAGCTCGTGGTGGCCCATTCACCGACTCCGTCGAAGCAGATCACGGCCGCTTCGTCGAAAGACGATGGATAGAAGGCGGAAGCCGCATGTGACTCATGATGCTCGCCGAAGAGCACCTTGCCTTCGTAGCCGCACGCTTTGCGAATCTCGGTTCGCATATGCAGCTTTTCTTTGAGCCACAACGGCATGGCTTTGAGAAAGGAAGACATTCCCGCGGGGGCGTAGGCCAGGTACGTCTCCAGCAGCCGCTCGAACTTCATCAAAGGCTTGTCGTAGAAGACGACGTAGTCGACTTCCTCGGGACCTTTGAGTCCGCCTTCCTTCAGGCAATAGTTAAACGCGCCGATAGGGAAGCGATGATCGTGCTTCTTCCGGCTGAAGCGCTCTTCCTGGGCGGCCGCTTTGATCACGCCGTCCTGGACGAGGCACGCGGCGGAGTCGTGGTAATAGGCCGAAAGGCCGATGATGTTCACGCGGGCGGTATTTTACGTTGCGCCGCCAGTCGGCGGTGAAGACCACGCGGTGCAATTCGAACCATCGCCGCCAGAAACACGCCGCATGAATCGCGATTGGGCTGATATGCTCCCCGGCCTTGCCCTCTTAGCCGGAGTGGCGGAACTGGCAGACGCACGGGACTCAAAATCCCGCGTTCTTCGGGACGTGTGGGTTCGACCCCCACCTCCGGCACCATTTTCTTGGGACCTCCCAAGCCTGACGCGTATGTTCACGCTGGCTTCACACACACAGAAATGGACGGACAGGTGAATCTCACTCGATTGGTCGCGGCGGCTGCGTTTGTCTTCTTGATGGGCGGAGCGTCAGTCAGCGGCCAAACCGAAGCCGGCAAATTTCTATCCTCGATTGGGCCCCAATTGGAGGCCGCTCGCTACTCGCAAGCCAATGAAGAGTTCGCGTGGGTTGGCTGGATCGGCGCGCGCGTGGATTTGTATGAGAAGGGGAAGTGGACGGCGTTCTTCAATCCCAACGTCCAGACCATCCTGGGACATCGCGTGCGGTCGTTCGAAGCGGTGCAGGCGAACTACTCGCTGGAACTTGGGGTCCGTCGACAGGTGGGAAGAGGCCAGGTGACGCTGTTCTTCCACCATGTCTCCCGTCACGTGCAGGACCGCGACAAAGTCCAGGCGATCGATTGGAACTTTGCCGGTGTTCGCTACGAGTCGCCCTGGCCGGAGCGGTGGCATCGCGGCGGAGCGTTCGGGTTCTCGGCCGCGGTTGCGACACTCTCATCCGGGGTTCGCTACAACCTGGAAGGACGTATCTCCGCGGACATCGATGTGGTGAGAAGGGGCAACCGGGCTGCGTTCCTACTGGCCGACGTAAGGATCGTAGGCGCCGATCCGTCGCCGAACTTTGATAGGAAGCGAGTCACAGATTTTCGCGCTGAACTTGGCTTCCGCTCCTGGAACGAGCGTTCTCAGTTCGCTCTTTTCGTGGCCTACGAGCACCGGGGCGATGCGTTGATCCCGCAAGCTCTCGTGACGAACCGCGGCTTGTTCGGCTTTCGGATCCGCGGGGAGAAGCACGCAACTCCTGCGATCGTTCCGTTGCCGTAGGATGACATCGACCGTTTAAGACTCACGGGGCATCAAAATCGGGGCATTGCAGGATCTGCAGAGACGGTGATGCCGCAGACTAGGGGTGAACCGAACTAAGAAGGTTCGCCGCTGCCACCCAGAATGGCTTTGAGTTCCTTGCCCATTCTGAAGTAGGGGACGCGCTTCGCCGGCACTTCAACCCGAAGGTCAACGTCGTCGCAGGAAGCGATCGAATCAGGGGCCGTGCGGACGCTGCAGCCTATCTAGGCCAAAGAGCGAACGTCGTTCCGGGATTCTCCGCGATTCCAGTCACGGTGCCGCTTCGAGTCCGCACAAGCATCACCTGATCGATCACAGGCGCTCACCCAACCTCTCACTCTCACCTCACCCTAGACCGGAACAACGACAATGCCATCGCAATCAGGCCAGAACTACGTAATCAACTACAAAGTGCAGACTGTTATCGGAACTCCG
>JBDSLN010000438.1:0-5146 GCA_039916365.1 Vicinamibacteria bacterium | reverse complement strand
GCACGGGTGTGAGGACTAGAGTCCGCCGCTCGCACCCATGACCAAGACACTAGAGGCCCTCAAGGAGTCGTTCGGATACTCGACCTTCCGGCCGTATCAGGAGGACATCATCAACGCCGCCCTGGCGGGTCGGGACGTGCTGGCCCTTTTGCCCACGGGAGGAGGGAAGTCGCTCTGTTTCCAGCTTCCCGCGGTTTTGGGAACCGGGCTGACGCTTGTGATCTCTCCTCTCATCGCTCTTATGAAAGATCAGGTCGACGCCCTTCAGGCGAACGGCGTTGAGGCCACTTTCCTCAATTCGTCCCTCGAGTCGGAAGACGCGAAGAGCAGGTTCCGCGGGCTCTGGCGGAATCAGTACCGCCTTCTTTATGTGGCCCCCGAGCGTCTGTTCCAGGCAAGCTTTCTGGCCAGCCTGACCGAGTGGGGCGTGAATCGCGTAGCTATCGACGAGGCGCACTGCATCAGCGAGTGGGGCCACGACTTCCGGCCAGAGTATCGGCGCCTGGTCGAACTGCGCGAACGGTTCCCGTCGATTCCGTTCATGGCGTTGACCGCAACCGCCACCGAACGCGTTCGCAAAGACATCGTGGCGCAGCTTCGGCTGAAGGATCCTTTCATTTCGATCGGAAGCTTCAACCGCGCGAATCTGGCCTACCGCGTCATTCCGAAGTCGAAACCGGCCGATCAGGTGCGTCAGCTCGTCTCGACTCATCGCGGTGGAGCGGGCATCGTTTATTGCGCCAGCCGTCGCGCCACCGAGTCAGTGGCCGAAAGCCTGCGCGACGCCAATATCCAGGCGCGTCCGTATCACGCGGGTTTGTCCGACAGCGAGAGATCGAAGAATCAGGAAGCCTTCGTGCGCGACCGCATTCAGGTGATCTGCGCGACGGTCGCCTTCGGCATGGGCATCGACAAGCCCAACGTGCGTTTCGTGATCCATCACGATCTGCCGAAGAATGTCGAAGGCTATTACCAGGAGACGGGTCGCGCGGGTCGAGACGGTCTTGCGTCCGAGTGCGTGTTGCTCTTCAGTCCATCCGATGTGGCGAAGCAGCTGAACTTCATCGAGGAGATCAGCGACGAGGGTGAGAAGCGCGTCGCGAAGGCGCAACTTCGACGGATGATCGACTACGGCGAAACCAGCAGCTGCCGCCGCGCCAACCTTCTGGAGTACTTCGCAGAATCCTTTGGTGACGCAAGCTGCGGCGGCTGCGACAACTGCCTCACTCCGCGCGAGATTTTTGACGCGAGCATTCCGATGCAGAAGTTGCTGTCGACGATCTATCGCGCTCGTTCGACCTCCTCCTCCTCAATGATGAGCCGGTCGCTGACCTTCGGTCTGATGCATCACGCGCACGTGCTGACGGGCAAGACCACCGAGCAGATCACGCGCTGGGGCCACGCCAGTCTTTCGACCTACGGGATCGGCAAGGATTTCTCGCGCGAGGAGTGGCAGCAGATCGGTCGCGAGGCGATCCGGCGCGGTCTACTGAAGCAGATGACGGGGGACTATCCGACAGTGGACCTGACCGGCGTGGGTTCGGAGTTCCTCAAGAACCGAGGCAGTTTCGAGATGCCCCGGCCAGTCGCCCCGAAGAAAGCGGTCGCTGCGGCGGGCGATAGACGAAGTCGAGGCGCCAAATCGAACGTAGATGAAGCGCCGTTCGATGAGTCGTTGTTTGAAAAGCTCAAAGCGCTCAGGCGAACCTTCGCCGACGAACGCAACGTTCCCGCCTTCGTCATCTTCGGCGACGCGACTTTGCGAGCCATGTCCCGCGAGAAACCGAAGACCGCCGATGCCTTCCTCGCAGTCAGCGGTGTAGGCCCCGCAAAACTCACCCAGTTCGGCGAAGCCTTCCTAAAAGCCATCAACGAACACGAGTAGCCGACCGCATTGGTATCGGCAGCAACGTGTCGTCATGTTGCCGCGACAATCGCAACACTCGTCATCGCGAGGAGGCAGTCCGTGTGCTGCCGACGTGGCGATCTGGCCCCGGACGGGCGTCGAGGTGATCGTGTTCCAAAGCATGCCTCCATATCCGCCATGCGTGTCCGAGAAATCGTTGTGGCCCACGAGCCGTGCCCGACGCGGCAAACCCGACCGTCCTTCGGCCCCGCGGGGCGCAGCGCTTCCTCGGTCACGGTCCCTTCGACTTTCAAGCCAACGGACTTCTGCTCAAGGACCGCACGTCGGCCGGTCGACGAAGGGCGGTCCCTGAGCGGTGGTCTGTTTCCATCGTCGTCGAAGGGTCATCGAAGGGTAACCTTCACGCGTTATGAAGATCACCCTTGCCTTGGCCGTCCTCGCCCTTGCTCCCTCGGTTGTTGCTGCCCAGCCCGCCAACGTCGGCGCGTCACTGATGGCCGACAAGACCATTCAGGCTGCGATGGAGCGCGTGAAGGCGAATGAACCCGAGATCCTGGCCGAGCAGATCCGCGTGTGCGAGATTCCCGCACCGCCGTTTGGCGAGGAAAAGCGCGGCCTCGAGTTCAAGAGCATCTTCACCAAGCTGGGCCTGAAGAACGTCCGCATTGACGCGATCGGCAACGTTCTTGGCGAGCGTCCCGGCACGAATCCCAAGCCTCATCTCGTTTTCGCGGCGCACCTCGATACCGTCTTCCCGATCGAGACGAACGTCAAGGTCACCAAGGAGGACGGCTGGATGAAGGGCCCCGGCATCGGCGACGATTGCCGAGGGCTCGCGGTTTTGATCGGCGTCATCCGTGCACTCGATGAAGCGAAGGTCATCACCGAAGGCTCGATTACGTTCGTCGCGAACGTTGGCGAAGAAGGTCTCGGCGATCTGCGCGGAACGAAGGCGCTCTTCAACGACACGCTCAAGGGCAAGATCGACCGGTTCGTTTCCGTCGATGGCACCGGTCTCGGTCTCACCAACGTGGGCGTCGGCAGCTTCCGCTATCGCCTCGCCTACAGAGGACCGGGCGGCCACAGCTATGGAGCCTTTGGGCTGGTCAATCCGATTCACGCACTCGGCCGCGCCATCGCCGCCATCTCCGAGTTTCAGGTTCCGAAGGATCCCAAGACCACGTTCAGTGTCGGCCGTATCGGCGGCGGCACGTCCGTGAACTCCATCCCGTTCGAGGCGTGGGCGGAAGTCGATATGCGGTCGCACGACAAGGCAGCGCTTGATGCGCTTCATGCGAAGTTCCTTGCCGCAGCGGATGCCGCTGCCGCCGCCGAGAACAAGCGCTGGGGCAATGGAACGATCACGGTGGAGAAGAAGAGCGTCGGCATTCGTCCTCCGGGTGCCACGCCGAACACGGACTATGCCGTCATTGCCGCAACTTCCATTACCAAGGCCATGGGCTTTCCGGTCGAATGGAGCCAGGGTTCGAGCGACGCCAATGTGCCGATGAGCCTGGGCATCTCCGCGATCACCATCGACGGCGGCGGGGAAGGCAAGGACGGTCACGCGCTCACCGAAGCGTTCAACCCCACCGACTCGTGGAAGGGCACCCAGCGCGCCCTTCTCATCGCGGTGGCCCTCGCTCGATAAGCCCTGCTCAGGCGCGCCCGCTATCATCCAAGCGAGACGCGTGTCTGCGTCCGAATCGTCCCATCAACCGTCTTAGGAAGATCATGCGACCCAACACCCTTCTCGCGTTCGTCTCCGCCGCTGCAGTCTCCGTCCTCGCGACGAGCGCCCCTACCGTTCAGGCGCAGGCCACCGGCAAGATCACCGGCAAGATCTCGTTCAAGGGCGTGGCGCCGCTGCCCATCAAGATCCGCATGTCGGCCGATCCGCGCTGCATGCAGGCGAATCCGAACGGCGCCGAGCGCAAGCAGGTCGATGGAACGGGCGGCGGGCTCGCCAACGTTGTCGTGTCGATCAAGACGCCGGTCAAGGGAACGGCCGCGCCGAAGACGACGCCGGTTCTGCTAGACCAGTCGGGCTGTATGTACACGCCCGCCGCGATCGCCCTGCAGGTTGGCCAGCCGTTGAAGATCCGTAACAGCGACGAGACGCTCCACAACGTTCATCCGCGTCCGATGGTCAACGCTCCGTTCAACGTCGGCCAGCCGCGTAAAGGCATGGAGACGGAGAAGAAGTTCGACAAGGCCGAGACCATCTTCCCGGTGAGTTGCGATGTTCATCCCTGGATGCGTTCGTACATCGCGGTCTTTGATCATCCGTTCTTCACCATCACCAAGGAAGACGGGACGTTCGAGATCCCCAACGTTCCGCCGGGCGAATACGAGATCCAAGCGACGCATCCGACGCTGAAGACCATGACCGGCAAAGTCGTGGTGAAGGCGGGAGCCGCCGGAACCGTCGACCTGACCTTCACCCTCAAGTAGCGCGCGCCCATTTCTTAGATGACCATTCTTGCCCTTGCCCTTCTTGCGGGCTGGGCAACGGGTAACCCAGCGCAGATCGCGAAGGGCAAGGAAATCTACGAGGTCGCCTGCCTCCTTTGTCACGGTAACGATGGCAGCGGAAATCCTGAGTGGGAGAGCAAGGTCCGCCCCGCATCGTTCGCGAATTGTGGATCGACCGCCGAGCCCACGGCTTTGTGGACGTCCGTGGTCGCAAACGGCGGAGAGAAGCATGGCCTCGCCGATTCGATGCCGGCGTTTGGCGAAGCATTTCCACCTGAAGATCTAGCCGCTGTCGTCACGTATCTGCGAACGTTCTGCAAGAAGGCCGACCACTATCCGCCTGGAGACCTGAACTTCCGCCGGACGCTGGGAGTGGCGAAGGCCTTCCCCGAAGCCGAATTTTCGATTGCCGCCAAGTTCGTTCCCTACGAAGGCGAGACGGAACTGGAGTTCAGTTACGAGAACCGGATCGGTCCGCGTCTCCAGTACGAGATCGAGGCTCCGGTCCGTCCCTTGATCACCACGAAAGAAAAGCATCCCGCGGGCCTTCAGGATATTTCGCTCTCCGCCAAGTACGTCCTGGCCTTCAACGCGGCGCGGCTTTCGATCCTCTCGGGCGGCCTGAAGGTCTCTTTGCCAAATGGCAACGACGGAAAGCTCCTGGGGTCCGGCACCACTGTTTTCACGCCCTTTCTCCTCTATGGAAAAGGGTTCAAGGGCGGAGCGATTCAGGCGCGCATCGGCGTGGACCTGCCGGTGAACACACTCCGTGCCGCGCGCAACTATCAATACGCGCTGGCCTAC
>JBDSLN010000437.1:0-10676 GCA_039916365.1 Vicinamibacteria bacterium | reverse complement strand
GACGCCCGCGAGAAAAGCGGCGCTCAAGGCGATGACGAGAAAAACAAAGTACACGATGAGCTGTTTCGAGCTCACCGGAATGTTGTATTGAGTTTCTCCTTCAGCCACCTGGTCCCTTTCGCCTCTTTCCCCTTGAACGTTTCACCTTTTCTCAGGTGACGCGGCTCAAGCTTAAAGCCCGTCGCGGATAAACCCGGAGACGACGGCCTCTTCCTGAAGTCCGTAGTTCTGCCGGATTAGGAACTGAATCGCGTAAACGAGTTCCGAAAGGCCTGTCGAAACTATCATCTTGCGATTCTCGATGGTCTCCGACTGAAGATTGGCGTAGAGCCGATCGGGGTCGACCCGCCCGGAACTCGTGAGGTTGATCCCATCGAAGAGGGAACCAAACTGAGAGGCGATCTCCGCGATCGCGCGCAGCGTGAACGCGTCGGCGCCTTCGCCGGGCCGAGCATCGACGTACGCGTAGATCCGCTCGAAGAGCCGATTGAAGCGGTCCACCATCTGGCCTACTTCGACGCGATCGGTCGCTTCGTCCGCCATCGCGAGGGCCCGTTCAATGTCGCCAGTATCGGCGCGCTGAATCAGGCCCAGAACCGAAAGCATCCAGAGCGTGCGACAGGTCTCGAAGCTCGTTCCGAAAGACAGATCGGAAACCTGTTCGACCGAGAGGCGCCCGTTGACTCGGGACAGAACTGTTTGCTCGTCTTCCTGCAGTTCGACCTTGAGGTGCCAGGTTTCAATCTCGGGCACGCGCACGAAGATCGTTTCGAGACTTTGAATGCCGGCAAACACGCGGCTCCAGCAACGAAGGGTTCGGATGCCCTGGGCGATCACCTCATCGGATGAAAGATGCAGGGGGACGAACTCCGATTCATCGACGTCGCCAAGCGACATCTCGTAAGAACCGGTTGTCCAATTGAAGAGTTCGAACAGCATCAGGCGCGCTTGATTGGTGATCGCGGGGATCAGATCCTCGGGATCAAGAGCCGAGATCTCCACCAGAATTGTCCCAAGGCGCTTGCCGGGACGGATGAGCTTGGATGCCTCGACGAACTGTCGCGCGGTGATGCGGCCGTCGATGAGCAGCACCTCACCGAGCCGTTCGTCCGGATCGTTGCTGGTGATCTGGACGATGCGGCCGCGCGCTATAAAGACGCGCTTCGTGAACAGACCGTTCCAAAACGACAGGAGGCCGCTCTCTCCGCTTTGGAGGAAGGTCCTCAGAATCTTCGGCGTGCCGCTGCCGCGGATATCCCCGCGGACGGTCAGATTCGCTTCGTCGTCCGAGACCAGGAGGTCGCTTGGCGGTTCAACTGGCGGTTCCTGCATCACAAGTAATGCTGAAGCACCGTGGGACGGTTGTCAACGGGCGAGAATGTGGGCGACCGGGCGGGTGCCGCGAACGGGTGGTTTCAGGCCTCTTTGCTAACATCCTCCAAGCATGTTTGGCTCACTCGGCGGTCCTGAACTCTTTCTTATCTTCGTCGTCGGCCTCGTGGTTTTCGGTCCGCGTAAACTTCCAGAGATTGGAAAGAGCCTGGGCAAGATGATCGGCGAGTTCAAGAAGGCCTCTGCCGACTTTCAGCGCACGGTCGAAGAGGAAGTCGAAACCGAGAAGCTCCGCAAGGAAATATCGAGCGCTGACTTCACCGCCGATTCTCCCTCCCCCGAAGTGAAGCCGCTGCCGGAGCCCGCTCCGGTGATCCGCGAAGCCGAAGGCAGCATCCCGGTCTCCAGTCCGCTGGCCGAGCTGTCGGAGGAGGCGCTGCCTGCGCCTGCGGGGACGCTCCACGAAGGCGAAAAGTCCTGATCTCCTTCCTGCCCCACCCAACGACGAACCGTCGTTGCCAGAGACCTTGACCGCCGAAGACCCCGAAGCGCGTATGTCGTTCCTCGATCACCTCGAGGAACTTCGCTCGCGACTTCTCAAGTCGGTGATCGCGCTCTGCGTCGGTTTCGGCCTTGCGTGGAACTTTCACGACGACATCTTCCACTTCATGGTGGAGCCGATGCACAAGGTCAATCCGACCATGCGGCTCATCGCGACGACGCCCACCGAATCCCTCATGCTCTTCATGAAGATGTCGTTTTTCGTGGGCATCTTCCTCGCCGCACCCTTCCTGCTTTATCAGATCTGGGCTTTCATAGCACCCGGCCTGTATTCGCACGAGAAGGGCTACGCAATTCCGTTTGTGCTCTTCGGAACGCTTTTCTTCATCGCAGGTGCTGCGTTTGGGCACTATTTCCTATTCCCAGTGACATTGGGATTTCTGGGCGAGTTCGGCGGAAAGGAAATCGAGTTCCTGCCGCGAGTCAGCGAGTACTACGAGTTCTATTCGTGGTTCCTCCTGGCCCTGGGCATCGTCTTCCAGGTGCCCGTGGTGATCTTCGTGCTGGCCCGCATTGGATTGGTGACCGCCGGGTTCCTGCTGCGCCAGTTCAAGTGGGCCGTGCTGATCTCCTTCATCGTGGCCGCCGTCGTAACGCCTACGCCGGACATGGTGACGCAGACCCTCCTCGCGATTCCCATGATTGGCCTGTACCTGCTCGGCGTTCTAGTGGCCTTCCTCTTTGGAAAGAAGCGAACGCCCAGCCCGAAGCTGGCCTTGCCGGAGAGCGAGTAGTCCCTCCGGACGAAAGCGAAAGCGCGGATGCCCATCGTCGCGTCGCGCGGAAATGAAATCCGGCGGCTGCTTGGCGAGTTGTCCGATCCCAAACGACGCGCCGGGGCCATGCTTCGACTCAGGGCTTTGGGGACGCGCGTGGTTCCTCACGCGGCCGATGAACTGGGCCGTCTGAACGCGGACGCGCGCGCAGCACTTCTAGATGCGCTGGGCGATCTCGATACGATTGATGCGAAGACTCTGCGAACGCGGCTCGTACGGGTGGAGAGCCTGTCGTCAAAGGCCGCGTCGAGCGCGGCACGCGGCTCAACCGTGATCGCGGATCTGGGCATCGAATCGAAGGCCCTGGAAACGCTTCGGAGACTTCCTATGCCGAGCGCGTCGGAGCGCACGTCCATCACGCGCGAACGTGGCGAAGCGCATCTGAGTCTCGCCCGAGCCGGTTCTCGATTGGCGCGCAAAGACCTCCTCCGCAGTCTTGAAGCGCTGCAGCCCGGACGCACGGGCCTCTATTGCGAAGCCGCAGGATTGATCGGAGACGCGTCGTTTCTTGAAGCCCTGGCGCGTGTTGGTGCCACGCGCGAGGAAGGGATCGCCGCCATCTCCAGCGTCACGGCGCGGGAGAAAATCACCGCCCGGTCGAAGGCGGTTCGCGAACTCGATCCTGCATTGCGTAACGTCGTCGCCCGCGCCCTCGTCGGCCTCTAGTGTGCTGCCTCGTAAGTTCCCGTACATGTGAGTGCCGATGCATCCCGGACCGCCGTCCTGTGGCCAGGAGTCCGCTCTGTTCTGCCGTCGGACTCCTAGTACGACTGAGCGAAGTATGCGAGCTTGCCCGGCGCTCCGCAGCGGATACAGGTGCGGGCTTCGTCACGAAGAAGCGGGAAGCAGCGGACGGTTGCCTTGGTTTCTTCCTTGATCTTCGCTTCGCACTCGGCGCTACCGCACATACCGGCCACGAGGAAGCCGCGCTTGGTCTGCATCACTTCCTTGAAGGCGTCGTAGTTCGCGGGCTCGGAGGTGTTGTCGTCACGGAACTTCTTGGCCTTCTCGAGAAGATTTTTCTGGATGGCGTCGAGGTGTGACGTCACGGACGCGGCGAGACCCGCGAGTGGAACGAATTCCTTCTCACGGGTGTCTCTGCGCACCAGGACGCACGAATCCTTCTCGATGTCCTTCGGCCCGAGCTCCATGCGGATCGGAACGCCGCGCATCTCCCAGTCGGCGTACTTGAAGCCGGTCTGGTGATTGTCGCGATCGTCGATATGAACGCGAATGCCGGCGGCCGTCAGTTCCGCCGCGACGGCACGAGCCTTCGGCAGCACCGCTTCATTCCAATCGCCCTTGCGCGGGGGAATGGGAACGATGACCACCTGGTAGGGCGCCACTTTGGGGGGAATCACCAGACCACGGTCGTCGCCGTGGGTCATAATCAATCCGCCGATCAAGCGCGTGGACACGCCCCAAGAGGTTGACCACGGAAGAGCGCGCTGCTGGTTCTGATCGACGAACTCGATCTCGTATGCCTTTGCGAAATGCTGGCCCAGATTGTGCGACGTGCCCGCCTGCAGCGCCTTGCCGTCGCCCATCAGAGCTTCGATGGAGTAGGTGCGTGCCGCGCCCGCGAACTTCTCGGAATCGCTCTTCGGTCCGAAGTGAACGGGCATGGCCAGAATGTCTTCCGCTACTTCGCGGTACATCTCGAGGATGTCCAGAGTCTCCTTCTGCGCTTCCTCGGCCGTCGCATGCAACGTATGGCCTTCTTGCCAGAGGAACTCGGTGGTGCGCAGGAACGGCCGAGTCACTTTCTCCCAGCGGACGACGTTGCACCACTGATTCAGGAGGATCGGAAGATCACGCCACGACTTCACCCACTTGGCGTACATCGAGCAGATCATCGCCTCCGAGGTCGGACGAATGGCGAGCGGCTCTTCCAGTTCTTCGCCGCCACCGATGGTCACCCATGCGCACTCAGGTGAGAAGCCTTCGACGTGCTCCTTCTCCTTCTCGAGAAAACTCTTCGGAATGAGCAGCGGGAAGTAGGCGTTCTTGTGCCCAAGGGCCTTGATGCGCCGATCGGTCTCGGCCTGAAGGTGTTCCCAGATCGCGAATCCGTAGGGGCGAATGACCATGCAACCCTTGACCGGGCCATAGTCGGCAAGCTCCGCCTTCAGGACAACGTCGAGATACCACTGAGAGAAATCCACGGACGGCGGTGTGATTTCCTTCATGGCGCGTTCTTCGGTGGGCTGTTCTTTATTCACGGGATACCTTTAGGAGTGGGCGCGCTTCGGAAACATGAGCGACCCGCCGATCGAGATGATGAGCACCGCCAGAATGAAACCGAGCGAGGGGCCGATGGGCACATGGCCGTCCATCAGCCACATCAGCAGCGTCATCTTGAGGCCCACGAAGCACAGCACGATGCCCAGGCCGTACTTCAGCAGATGAAAGAGATCCACCGCTTCGGCGAGGAGGAAGTAGAGATTCCGCAGGCCGAGGATGGCGAACATGTTCGAGGTGAAGACCACCAATGGCTCGTTAGTTAGGCCGAAGATCGCCGGCACGGAGTCCACCGCGAAGACCGTGTCGACGATATTCAGGAACATCAAAGCCACGAAGAGCGGCGTCGCCAGAAGGCGTCCGGCATCGCTTCGGATGAAGAACGCATCGCCTTGGAACTGTGGCGTCACCGGCAGGACCTTCTTGAGCAGCTTCATCGCCCAGTTTTTCTCGGGATCGATTTGCTGATCTTCGCTGCTCGTCATGACACGGATGCCCGTCACGACCAGGAACAAACCGAGAATCCAGACAATCCACTGGAACTGGAGCAGCGCCGCTCCGATGATCACGAAGATCGCGCGGAACACCAGGGCGGCGAGGATGCCCAGGAAGAGAACGCGATGCCTCAGCTCAGCCGGAATGCCGAAGTAGTTCAACACCACCACGAAGACGAACAGGTTGTCGATGGACAGGGAATACTCGACGACGTATCCCGCGAGAAACTCCAGCGCGGTTCGCTTTGCCGCGGCGTCTATCGTGATCCCTATCGGCGGATGCGCGGTCAGGAACGAAAGCGCCCAGAAGTAGAGACCCACGTTGAAAAGCAGCGCCACGCTGACCCAGACCGCCGCCCACCCAGACGCTTCCTTCATCGAAACGCGGTGGGCTTGCTTGTGGAAGAAGCCCAGGTCGATCGCAAGCAAAGTGCCGATCAAGCCGGTGAAGACGACGTAGAACCACCAGACTTCGGCAAAAGGGAACAGGCGAGGAGCAGTCATGGCGAGAAGCCGGTGATTCTAGTCGGTTGCCACGACTTCCCCGCGTTCTCCCTAAATCTCCCTGAATCGGCCCTAAATCCGCTTGCAAGCGGGGGCGTTTGGCCACAGAATGCCTATGGCTTGCGGGTCGTCTCCTGGTGTCTCTCCCGAGACTGGAGACTCCAAATGACGTTTCTTATCCTTGCCCTGACGGTCGTGACTGCGGCCACGCCTCAGTCCCCTTGCACGCTTCCTCAGGAAGGCCGCTCCAAGCCACGCGTTTTCACGAACGCGGATCTGGATCGCATGTCTGCGTGTCGCTATCAAACTGGCGCCGAGTCCGAAGTTGGGAGCGGCCCCGCTGCAACGGGCGATTCAGCCTCCGGCAAGTCTCGACGCCCAGCGAAATCCAAGCCAAGCGGCGCTGCATGGAGGTCCGCAGCGCTCGCAAACGCCGTTGATGCCGGCTCCGGTTTCGCCGAAGCAGACTGGCGCGCACAATGGCGTTCGGTGGATCAGAAGGCACGCAGGTTGCGGAACGAAGCGCACGCGCTTCGCCAGGAGGCGTCAGAGATTCCGCGCGGCCCAAAGAAGAGGGGCGCTACGGGGCGGCGTTCGTCATCCTTGCTGGAGACGCGCGCAGCGGGCCTGGAAGCCGAGGCTCGTGAAATCGAGGATGAGTTTCAACAACGCGCTCGGCGTGAGGGCGCCCTCCCCGGCTGGTTGCGGCCCAAAGTGCGCTGACTCTTCCCCTTGCCAGGGCGAGCCGGGCCTGCCGGTCAAGTGCGACTGCTAGGCTCGGCTGGCCATGAAACGAATCACTGTGGCCGCTGGCCGAGCGCCGTACGACGTTCTTGTCGGAACTGGCGTGTTGGAGCGTGGCGAACTCAAAGCATGTCTCGGGGCGGGCACGAGCGGCATCGTGGTCTCGTCGCGTCGGGTTATGGATCTGCACCGCGCGAGACTTCAGGCCGCGCTGACCGGCGCGGGATTCTCGCCGCGGCAGATTCTGCTTCTCGCCGATGGAGAGGCGGCCAAGACGTCCGCACAGTGGGAGAAGGCGATGAGCGCCATGGCGAAAGCAAAGCTCGACCGTTCGAGTTTCGTGATCGCGTTTGGCGGCGGATCGATCGGCGACGCTGCCGGATTCGCGGCAGCGACGTACATGCGTGGGATTCGCTTCGTCCAGATCCCAACGACCCTCTTGTCGATGGTCGACAGTAGTGTCGGCGGTAAGACGGGGATCAATCTCAACGAAGGAAAGAATCTTGTCGGGTCGTTTCATCAGCCAAGCCTCGTTCTAGCCGACCTCACTCTCCTGAAGACTTTGTCCCGGAGAGAGCGACAGAGCGGCGTCTACGAAATCCTGAAGGCGGCGTTCCTGCGAAGTTCATCGCTGCTCGCTCTTCTCGAGCGCACCAGCGGACTACGCCGCGCATCAGATGCAGATCTTGAGCGGGCGATCGCCGCGTCCATTGCGATCAAGGCCAGAGTCGTTGAGGGCGATGAGCGAGAAACCGGCGATCGAGTCCTGCTCAATTTGGGTCATACCGTGGGTCACGCGCTTGAGGCCGCGACGGCCTACCGTGCCTTTACTCACGGGGAAGGCGTGGGCTACGGAATGGAGTTCGCGGTTGACCTGAGCGAGGAGATGGGTCTGCTCAAGGAGACGGTGGCGAAACGGATGCGTCGAGCCATCATGCAGGTGGGACCCAAGACACCGCTCCCCGAGAAGCTGATCGCTCAGATCAAGACAGCAACCCTCAGCGACAAGAAGCGTGACGGCGAGCGGCTCAAAGAGATTCTTCTCAGAGGGGTCGGTCGTCCGTTGATCCACACGCTGAACGCGAATGCCTTCTCGCGACTCACGGAAGCTTGGCTGGTCAGTCGGATCCGGCGCCGGTCGGCCTGAATCGTCGGAAGGTTATCCGAGCAAGAGCTGCAGCGCGGCCTTCTGCGCGTGCAGGCGATTGCCGGCCTGTTGGAAGACCATCGACTGCGGGCCGTCCATCACTTCGTCGGTCACTTCCAGACCGCGATGCGCAGGCAGACAATGCATGAAGACCGCGTCGTCGGCAGCGAGCGCCATCATGGCGGCGTCGACCGTAAACGAGGCGAACGCATTCTTGCGCTTCTCTTCCTCGGCTTCCTGCCCCATCGACGTCCATACGTCGGTGTAGACCGCCCTGGCGCCCTTCACCGCTTCCGTGGGATCGTTCATCAGCTTGGCCACCGGTGTCCCCATCTTCTGGGCATCGCGCGCGCTGCTCTTCGTGATCAGAGGATTGGGTTCAAATCCCTTTGGCGTGGCGATCATCATCTCGACACCAAGTCGTGATGCGCCGATCATCAGCTCGTGGCAGACATTGTTCCCGTCACCGACGTAAGCGACCTTGAGGCCAGCGAGCGTGCCGAAGCGCTCACGAAGGGTGAAGAAATCGGCGAGCGCCTGGCAGGGATGGAGCAGGTCGGACAAACCGTTGATGACCGGCTTGGAACCGAACTTCGCGAGATCGAGAACATCCTGATGCGCGAAGACACGAGCCATGATGCCGTCCGCGAACGTCGAAAGAACGCGCGCGGTATCAGCCACCGACTCGCCCACACTGAGATGGATCTCGTCGTGGTTCAGGACGACGGCGAGGCCACCCAGCTGAAACATGCCGACTTCGAAAGACACGCGGGTGCGCGTCGAGGGTTTCTGGAAGATCATCGCGAGCGTCTTGCCGACAAGCGCCGTCTTGTACGAGGCGGGATCGGCCTTCATTTTCTCAGCGAGAGCAAAGATCTCTTCGATGTCTCCGCGCGAGTAGTCTTTGAGGGAGATGAGATGTTTCGGTTTCATGGGTCGCGCCCGCGAGTATAGGGTGAAGATCGGCCTCGCCCGGTGATCATCGGCATAGTCCTGGCCGCCGGAATGGGCCGGCGGATCGGCCAGCCCAAAGCTTTGCTGAAGCTAGGGGATGAGACGTTCCATGCGCGAGCGATTCGATCGTTCCGGGAAGCCGGGCTCGACCAGATCGTTGTGGTGAATGTGTTCATGGCGGAGGCCCTTCCGACGGCGATCGAGGGCGAGGTCCGAGTCGTGAATCGCGATCCGGATCAAGAGGGTGGAATGTTCTCCTCGGTGAGGCTGGCGATCGGCGAGGCACTCGCGCGGGGCACCTCTGGTGCAATCCTCCTTCCCGTCGATCATCCGCTCGTGACCTCCGACGACGTTCGATCTGTTGCCGAGGAACTGACCGCTGGAACGCTGATCGTCGTCCCAACGAACTCCGGACGGCGCGGCCATCCAATCGGCATCGGTCGCGCGGTGATGCAGGAAATCGTCGGCGATCCGACGCTTCAGACCCTGCGCGATGTCGTGCGAAAGGATCCGTCGCGCGTGGTGGAAGTCCCGGCGTCTTCGGGTGTGTTGAAGGGCATCAACACTCACGATGACCTGGTCCGAGCCTCTAGCGCTGGTTTTCGGTAAACTAGCCTGCTTCCCCCCTTCTTCTGCGGGGAATCTTAGAGAGGACGCGCCGTAAAGGCCACAAAATGACTCAGTTGCGCAACATCGCCATCATCGCCCACGTCGACCATGGCAAGACAACGCTCGTCGATACCCTGCTGCGTCAGGCTGGCGGCTTCCGTGAGAACCAGGAAATCGCCGAACGCGTGATGGACTCGAACGACCTCGAACGCGAACGCGGAATCACCATTCTTGCGAAGAACGCGGCGGTCCATTACAAGGGCGTAAAGATCAATATTTGCGACACGCCGGGCCACGCCGATTTCGGCGGTGAAGTCGAACGCGCCCTCAGCATGGTCGACGGTGTTCTCCTTCTGGTCGACGCTTCTGAAGGACCTCTGCCCCAAACGCGCTACGTTCTGCGTAAGGCGCTCGAGAAGAAGCTCGCGCCCATCGTGGTCATCAACAAGATCGACCGCAAGGACGCGCGCATCCAGGAAGTTCTGAACGCGGTCTACGACCTCTTCATCGATCTCGATGCGACCGAAGCACAGCTCGAATTTCCTGTGATTTACGCCAACGCGCGTGCTGGTCTCGCCGGCCTCACGCCGGATGAGCCGATGCAGGACCTTGAGCCTCTCTTCGACGCGATCGTGAAGACGGTCCCGGAGCCTGGCGGCGACCCGAACAAGGTTTTGCAGATGTTGATCGCAAACCTCGACTACTCGGATTACCTCGGGCGTCTCGCCATCGGCCGCATTTTTGAAGGCACGGTCAAGACGGGCGAGAACGTTGCGCTGGTGCGTCGCGACGGCACCGTGGTCACTGCCAAGATCACGAAGATGTTCTCGTTTGAAGATGTCTCACGCCGCGAAGTCGAAGAGGCAAGTGCGGGCGACGTTGTCGCTCTGGCCGGTTTCTCCGAGGTCAACATCGGTGAGACCGTCACCAGCGCCACCGATCCGCAACCGCTGCCTCCGCTCCACATCGACGAGCCCACTCTGTCGATGGTGTTTTCGATCAACACTTCCCCGATGGCCGGCCGCGAAGGTAAGTACGTCACCTCGCGCCACATCAAAGATCGGCTCGACAAGGAGCTGCTCACCAACGTCGCGCTCAAGATGGAGCCCACCGAGAGCGCCGACTCCTTCAAGGTCATCGGCCGCGGCGAACTGCAGATCGCGATCCTGATCGAGAACATGCGTCGTGAAGGATTCGAGCTTGCGGTGTCGAACCCTGACGTCATCACGCGCGTGGTCGACGGCGTCCGCATGGAACCGTTTGAGCTTGTCTCCATCGACATTCCGGAAACGTTCACCGGCGTCATGATGGAAA
>JBDSLN010000436.1:0-6480 GCA_039916365.1 Vicinamibacteria bacterium | reverse complement strand
GGCCTTCTAGAATCAGGCCTGCGTGGCGATCCATCATCCTGACGTGGTCGTGGCAGGTGCTGGCATCGTTGGACTGTCCGCGGCGTGCGAACTCGCAAAGCGCGGCGCGCGCACGGTGGTTCTCGATCGCGGACAGACCGGCCGCGAAGCGAGTTACGCCGCGGGCGGCATCCTGTCGCCACAAGCTGAGGCAGCGCCGGATTCGCCCTTGCTTGCCCTGGCCCTGAAGGCACGCGCGCGCCACACCGCACTTGCCGCCGAACTTCAGAGTCAGACCGGAATTCCCGTGGAGCATCAGACAGACGGCGTACTCTCCCTCGCCTTCTCCGCGAAAGAAGAGAACGAGCTGAGGTCGCTCACGCAGGCCCAGAGGCAGCTTGGCCTTCGAGCGAACATGGTGTCGCGCGATGATCTCCGCAGTCTCGAATCATCGGTTCATGACGATGCCGTGGGCGCAGCACTCTTCCCCGACGATCACCGGGTCGACAATCGGCGCCTCATGGACGCGTTGAAAGCACTCGCGATCAAGCGTGGTGTGGAGATCGCGGAGTTCACAACGGTCCGCTCGATCGAGTCGGAGCACGGCCGGGTGACGGCGGTTCGGACAGACCACGACCGCATCGAAACGAGGGCGGTGATCAACGCACTGGGCGCTTGGGCGAACGACCTCCAAGGCTGCGGCGATACGGTTCGGATCCGTCCCGTGAAAGGCCACATGATGGCTCTGATCGGAGGGCCCAAGGTGCAGCACGTCGTGTACGGACATCATGGCTACATCGTCCCGCGCATGGACGGGCGGTTGATCGTCGGCAGCACCATGGAAGAGGTGGGCTTTGACACCGTCGTCACCGCCGCCGGGATCGCTCGATTGATCTCGATCGCGACCTTGATCGTGCCCGCGACCGGACAGGCCAGCATTTCCGAAATGTGGACGGGCCTGCGTCCCGCAACTCCGGACGGACTTCCGGTGATCGGCCGCGGTCGCATCGAAGGTCTCGTGGTAGCGGGCGGATTGTTCCGCAACGGAATTCTGCTTGGACCGCTGGTCGGTGAAATGGTCGCAGCCCTTGCCCTGGGCGAAACACCGTCCGTCGATTTGTCCGCGTTTCGCCCCGACCGATTCACTTCGACCGCTTAGACGCGCTAGCCGTGACGCACCCAGCGCACCATCTCGGGGAAGTTGGGCGGCTTCCCGTACATCAGGATGCCGACGCGGTAGATGCGGGCGGCGATCCAGATCACGATGGAGATGGTGATCCCGGTAAGAACAACGGACAACGCAATCTGCCAGACCGGCGGCATCAGCACGCTCATGCGCAGGAACATCAGGATGGGAGTCATGAAGGGAATGAGCGACAGCACGACAGACAATGTCGAGTCGGGCGCGCGCATGACCACCGGCCAGCACACCATCGCCATGATGATCGGCAGCATCACGGGGAAGATGAAGTTCTGTGCTTCCTGCACGGTGTTCACGGCGGAGCCAATGGCCGCATAGAGCGACGCGTAAAGGAAGAAGCCAAGCAGGAAGAAAACCGGGAACGCCGCGATCAGCACGGGGTTGAGCTCGGGCATGTCGACACCCGACAAAAATGCGAGCGAGCCTGAGGCGGCGGAGACGCCGACCAGAGCCAGGATCCAGATGCTGAACTGGAGCAGTCCGGCTCCGCCCACGCCCACCAGTTTCCCGAAGAGCAGATTCTGAGGCGATGTGGATGAGACGATGACTTCGACGACGCGGTTTGTCTTCTCCTCGATCACGCCGGTCATCACGATCTGACCCCACATCAAGGTGCCTCCGTAGATCATCATCACGAGGACAAGCGAGAGGAAGAAGGAGACGCCCTTGTCTTCCTGCGCGCCTTTGTCGCTGACCCGCAGGCGCTTGAGGTCGAGAGGCTTGGTCATCGCTTCAACACGTGACGGATCAATGCCCTCGGCCCGAATACGCTTGGAGAAGACGGCCTTCTCGATCGCGCGCGCAACCGCACGGATGCCGTCGAAGTCGGTGACGCTCTTCGCGTAGTAATCGGCGTTCGATACGACGAGGACGTCCGGGGGCAGATAGACATAAGCGTCGAGTGTGCCCTTGAGGACGGCCGCCTTCGCCCACTCACGTTGCGCGGCAACATCGGCGCCTTCCACTTTTCTGATCACGAACTCGGTGGAACCCTGGCTACGGCCACGGCCGCCGGACAGCGGATTGGTTGCGACAACCCCCGGCGAACCTCCGCGCAGACTGTCTTCAACCAGCGTCTGCAAGGATCCTTCGGCGTCGATAACGGCGATCGATACCGACTTAGAAAGCTTGCTCGCCATCAGCGCGGGGACGATCATGATGGTGGCCATGAACAGCGGCCCCAGGATCGTCCCGATGACGAAGGCTTTCGTGCGGACGCGCGCGTTGAACTCGCGCTTGGCAATGACCAGAATGTCGTTCACGCCGCCACCTCCGTCACACGTTCAATAAAGATGTCGTGGAGCGAAGGCTCTACAACTTCAAAGCGCGTGATCTTCAACTTCTCGCTCGCGGCTTTGAGAATCAACTGCGAGTCGGCCGTAGGCCCAAGCTTCAGCTCGGCATAGCGACCCGTGTCCGTCACCGCCATCACACCCGGCAGCGACTTCAGGAACGAACCGTCGCCTTCGAAAGCCAGGATCAAAGTGTTCTTGCCGTAGCTCGACTTAATCTCGGAGACGCGGCCGTCGAGCACTTTCTCGCCCTTATTGATCAGGGCCACGCGGTCGCACATCTGTTCCACCGTGGCCATCTGATGCGAGCTCACGATGAGAGTCTTGCCCGCGCGCGAAAGTTCGATCATCGCGTCCCGCATCACGTTCGTGCCGACGGGATCGAGGCCGCTCATCGGTTCGTCGAGAATCAGGATTTCCGGGTCGTGAAGCAGAGCCTGAATGAATTGCACCTTTTGCTGCATGCCCTTGGACATCTCGTTCGCCTTCCTCTTCTGCCATTCAGCGATGCCGAGCTTCTCCAACCAGGGCCGCATTCGCCGTCGCGACTCCGAAGGCTTCATCCCCTTGAGTTCCGCCATGAAGACGAGGAGATCTTCCACTACCATCTTCTGGTAGAGGCCGCGCTCCTCGGGCATGTAGCCAATCCGGTTCCGCATCGCCTTGTCGGCCTTCGTGCCCAGAATCAGGACCTCCCCGGTGTCGGGGCCAATGATGTCCATGGCCATCCGGATGGAAGTGGTTTTGCCGGCGCCGTTTGGGCCAAGCAGGCCAAAGACCGATCCACGAGGGACTTCCAGGTCGAGACCTTTAACCGCGACGTGCCCCTGGTAAGCCTTGCGGACGTTCTTCAGTTGGAGCGCATGAGTCATGAATTTGCCGAGACCTCTTCGTCAAACTATAGAACGTCGCGCGCGGGCGTTTGTTCCCGGCCCGAACGGGCGAGCGCAGGCTGAGGTGTCGCGACCGCTAAAATGGCACTCAAACCATGAGCAACCCTGCGATCCGTGTCCGTTTCGCGCCCTCTCCGACGGGATATCTCCACGTCGGCGGCGGCCGCACCGCGCTGTTTAACTGGCTGTATGTGAAGAAGTACGGCGGGACCTTCATCCTTCGGATCGAAGACACCGACAAGGAACGCTCCACCGACGACAACACCAGGAGCATTCTCGAAGGCCTGAAGTGGCTTGGCCTCGATTGGGACGAAGGCCCCTTTCTTCAGAGCGACGGCGTGGAGCGACACAAGAAGATCGCGGCGGAACTTCTGGCTGGCGGGAAGGCGTATCGCTCGTTCGCGACCGCGGCCGATCTCGAAGCCCAACGCAAACAGGCAGACAGAGAGAAGCGTCCCTGGCAGCGGGATGTTCCTTCGCGCGCGCTCTCAAAGGAAGAATCCGATGCGCGGGCCGCCCAAGGCGATCCGTTCACCGTCCGCTTTCTGGTGCCTGAGGGCGAAGGCGCCACGGCCTTCGAGGACGGTGTCTACGGAATCCAGGAGCGAAAGCACAAAGACACGGAAGATTTCGCACTGCTCCGTCCGGATGGCTCGCCTCTCTACAACTTTGTCGTGGTCTGCGATGACATCGAGATGGCGATTTCGCATGTCATCCGTGGTCAGGATCATCTTTCCAACACCCACAAACAGATCCTCATCTACGAGGCGCTGGGCAGGAAGCCTCCCGCGTTCGCGCACCTGCCGCTCATCAACGCGCCCGATCGCTCCAAGTTGTCCAAGCGCAAGCACGGCGAAGTGGTGTCGGTTACGACGTACAGAGATAAGGGTTTCATCCCCGAAGCGTTCCGGAACTTCCTGGCCTTGATCGGCTGGTCCTCCGGCACCGACAAGGAGTTCTTCACCACTGCGGAACTGATCGAAGCGTTCTCGCTGAGCGGTGTTTCCCGCGGCAACGCCATCGTCAACTTCTCCGAGTCTGATCCGCGTCAGTGGACCGATCGCAAGGCGCTTCATCTCAACGCCGAACACATGAACAAGATGCCGCTCGAACAACTTCTTCCCATGGCAGAAGCCGAGTTGAAAAGCTTGGGCCTTTGGGACGAGTCCTGGGCGGCCGGTGGAAATCGGCGCGAGTGGTTCGGCAAAACCGTCGATCTGCTGCGTCCCCGCTTCATCACGCTCAAAGATTTCTCCGGCGCGGGCCGCGCCTTCTTCGGCACGACGTTCGAGATCGATCCCGTCGCGGTCAACAAGAACGTCGACAAGGACCCCGGGGTGCGCGTTTGGCTCGTCGAACTCTCTCGCCGTTTCAAGGGTGTTCCGACGTTCACCAAGGAGTCGGCGGAAACCGAATTGCGCAAGCTGGCCGAGGAGCTGAACGTCAAGGCGGGCCTGCTTATCAACGGTTCGCGCACCGTCTGCACCGGCGTCTCCGTTGGCCCGCCCCTGTTTGACCTGCTTGAATCGTTGGGTCAGGACGTCGTGGTCGAGCGTCTGTCGAAGGCCGAATCCTTCGGTCGGCAGTAGGGAATCCGCTAAGTTTGACAGCCCCTATGCTGCCTTGTAGCCTGATTTCCGCGTCAGGTTGGACCTCCGTTTTCCGAAATCATTCATGAGTTTCCAAGGCTCCCTCTCCGAACTCCCGCTTCCCGACGTCATTCAGCTTGTCTCCTCCTCTGGAAAGACCGGTTGTTTTCACTTGACCGACGGCGACATTAAGGGCCAGATCTACATCCAGGAAGGGCGGATCGTTCACGCCCAGGTCGAGGATCTTTCCGGCGAAGAGGCCGTCTATCAGCTGGCGATCTGGAGCCGTGGAGAGTTCTTCTTCGAGACGGGTGCGTCGATCGCGGCCAACACGATCACGAAGACGAACACCAATCTTCTGATGGAAGCGGCGCGTCGCCTCGACGAGTGGCGGGTTCTTCAGAAGAAGGTGCCGTCGATGGAACTCGTACCGGAGTTTGTGATTCCGGAAGGTCGCGAAGGGCAGATCAACCTGAACACGAGTGAGTGGCTGATCCTTTCCAAGATCGACGGACGCCGCTCAATCAAAGCCATTGCGAACGCTTCCGGTCAGTCGACCTTTGACGCCTGCAAAATTCTTTACGGTCTGATCGCCACCAGTCTGATTCGTCTGAAGGAGCCGCCCGCAACCCCCGGCCCTCGCCCCACTCCTGCTCCTCCCGTGCAAGCACCTGCCCTCGCACAGACGGGCACGGCGGCTTCAACCTCATCTGCCGGAACCGGTCCCATTTCGCGCCCCGCGACCGCATCCCCCCTTCCGCGCCAGGCCACCATCCCGCCAGGCAGCCTCTCGCCGGCGAGCATCGAACTGGTTCAACGCCTCATGCGGGTCCGCGATACCGCTAACGCATTGCTTGGCGCGGGCGGAGAGCCGGTCGTTCAGAAGCACGTCGTCGCTGCTCGTATGGCGATCGAGCGGGGTGCCGGCGTCGAAGTGCTCGAGCAGGCGATTCAGCAAATCGCCACGGCGGCCGCGGCCCTTAAGGGACCGCAAGCGACCGACATCGTTCTCGATCGGTTGCGCGCCGTTCACTAACGCCTCAGGCGGCTGCTGCGTTTATCTGTTGGATCAATCGATCCAACACGCTGTCCCAGGAGAATTCGGCAAGCGCGTACCGCTTGCCGTTCTGACCGAGGGCGCACCGAACGCTTTCATCAAGAACCATCAAACGAACGGATTCCGTGAACTCTTCCGCCGTTCCATAGATCAAGCCCGCCTGGCTCTTGTAGCAATGGTCGACCAGAACATCCGAGCGCGATGAAGCGACCACCGGCGTGCCGAGAGACATCGCCTCAAGCAAAGTGATGGACAGACTTTCGTAAGGACTGGGGCAGATCAATGCCTGGGCACCCGCCATGGCCGCGCGCTTGTCGTCCTCCGACACGAAACCGAGATGCCGCAAACGGGGAATGCCGGGCAACTCCATCGCAAGTTTCCCGATGAGATACAGATCCGGGCAACCCATGATTCCGGCTTGGGCGTGCTCATAGAAACGGAGCATCTCGTCGCAGCCTTTGCCCGCATC
>JBDSLN010000435.1:0-3203 GCA_039916365.1 Vicinamibacteria bacterium | reverse complement strand
TGGGACGACAGCAAGATGCCGGTGTCGGCCCTGAACGCTCTCCCCTGTTGGATCGCGGAAAAGAGCGGTACGGGCGCCTCGGACCTCGACGAGTTCTCCGGTCCGTGCGACTGGACCCTGGCCCGTGTTCCAACCCTCATCGGCGGGCTGGTCCTTGGCCTTTCGATCGCATCGTGGTCGTATGCCCTCTTCGGATGGGCAGGAGCGCTGTTCTCTTTCGGCTTGTTCTCCTTCGATCCGAATCTGCTCGCTCACTCGACCCTGGTCACCACCGACATCTTCGGCGCGTTGTGCGTGTTGCTCTCGCTCCGGGCGTTTGCGAACTGGCTGAAAAACCCCAATGCCATGCAGACCGCCTTGCTTGGGCTCGCGGTGGGAGCGGCGTTCATCTCGAAGTACACCGCGGCGTATCTCCCCATCATCTTTCTTGTTGCTGGAGGCATCGGGTATCGAGCGAAGGCAACCGAGCCCGCCGCGAACTCGCGACGACTCCTCGGACTGGCCGCAGTGACCGCGATCGCCATTGCCATGATCAATCTGGGATTTCTATTCGACCGAACAGGGTCATCCCTGCGAGACCAGGAGTTCGAGAGTGCGCAGTTCCGCGAACTCCGCAAGGTGCCCCTGGTGGCCTCGATCCCCCTGCCGGTGCCTGCGCCGTTCGTGGAAGGGCTCGACCGCGTGTTTCATCGCGAAAGGAACGGCGGGGGGTCGGGGAACATTTATTTTCTGGGCGAACTTCGGAGCCCGGGCAGCGAAGGATTCATAACCTACTTCGCGGTCGTGGGATTTTTCAAGACTCCGATCCCGACGTTGATCGTGCTGTTGGTCGGCGCGTGGCTGCACTTGAGCCTGGGCGGGCCTAAATGGAACGCCGACATCATCACGCTCATGGCGGCCGTGCTGGTCTTCTCGCTCTACTTCAGTTTCCTATTCAGGGCGCAGATCGGCTTCCGGCATTTTCTCGTCACCGTTCCCCCGTTGATGGTGCTCTCGGGGGTGGTGGGACAGCATCTCGCTCGGTCGCGCGCGGGGCTTGCCGCCGCGGTGCTGCTCACCTTGTTCTCCGCAGGTTCCATCATTCGGCATGGCGACGACCCGCTCTCCTACTTCATCGAGTTCATCAGTCCGACACGGACCTATGAGATCGCCGCCGACTCGAACCTCGAGTGGGGCCAGTCGCGGGCGGCGGTCGACCGATATCTAGCCGCGCACCCCAACGTCCTTCCAGCTCCCGGAAAGCCCTTCCCCGGCCGACTGATCGTGAGCGCCAATCAATTGACCGGAGTGGTCACACGGCGTCGGCTCCAGTGGCTGCGCGATTCCGGGATCAAGCCGGTCGATCACGTCGCGTTCACTCACTTTCTCTTCGACATCACCCGCGATCAGGCCGAGCAGCTGAGGAAGGTGCTGGGCCAACCTTCTCTCTCCGAGCCTTGAGACGCCGCGACCGTCCGGCTCCTATACTCTCTCTCCATCCGGTGGGGCCGTCCAGTTAGAAGCGTGTGGGGAACTAGAAAATCAGTATGCGAACGGTCTTTATAACCGGAGCCAACCGTGGCATCGGTCTGGAATTCGTCAAGCAATACGTGGCCCAAGGCGACGTTGTTCACGCCTGCTGTCGGAGGCCCGGCGGAGCGCCCGAATTGAAGGCGCTTGAAAAGGCCAATCGGGCAAATCTGCACGTACACGCGCTCGACGTCACCCGGACCGAAGCCATCCTTCGCCTTGCCGGCGCTCTTTCCGAAACGCCTATCGACATCCTGATCAACAACGCCGGCGTCTTCGGCCCCAAGGTCGATGTCGACAAGGATCTCCGCCAGTCGCTCGGCCACATCGATGAAGAAATCGTGGCCAAGGTGATGCGCATCAATTCGCTCGCTCCGCTTGTGGTGGCTCAGGCCTTCACGGAACATGTCGCACGGAGCACGGAGAAGAAGATGGTGGCCATCTCCAGCACCATGGCGTCGATCGCCCAGACCTCCGGAGGCCACTACGCCTATCGCATGAGTAAGGCAGCGCTCAATATGGCGATGGCGAATCTGGCCCATGACCTGAGCCCCCGGGGCATCGGCGTCTACGTGTTCTCACCGGGATGGGTCAAGACGGAGATGGGCGGACCCAACGCCACTGAAACCGTCGAGTCGAGCGTCACGGGCATGAAGAGTCTGATCGATCAGCCGACACCCCCAGCCGCCCGCTTCCAGAAGTTCGACGGCGCTGCGGTCGCCTGGTAGGCGCCGCCTCGTTTTAGCGGGTCGCGCGGCGCTGACGCACGAGAGCCTTGGTCAGCTCTCGAGTGAACGCGAGCTCCGCGATGCCGGCCTCACCCAGGACGCCCGCGACCTCGCGCGCGTAGTCAGTCAGGAACGCGGCCGACGCCTTGGGCGTCTGATGCATGATGGTGCGCTTGTGGACGCGTCCATCCTGCATCATGGTGCGGACAAGGTCGACGCGGCTCGGGCTCCAGAGACGATAGCCCTGGGCATTGCGAGGCGGTTCCTGAATGCGACCGGCATAGAGCCAGTTCAGAACCGTCTGTTTGCTGACGCCCAGTTCGTGGGCGACTTCGAGGGTCGTCAAGTACTTCATTAAATTCGCGATCGCTAACTGTCAGCGATTCTGACGAGGTTAAAAACGTCCGTCAACCACAATCATTCCCATGGAGCCTCATCGTCGATCACGAGACGCTCAATCACCTTGCCTTCCTTAAGGTGCGACGCGCAGATTTCCTCGAGATGTTTCTCCTTGACCCCTCGGTACCAGACGTTGTCGGGATACACCACCGCCACCGGGCCGAGGCTGCAATGCTTGAGGCATCCGGTGCGGCTGACCAGCACCGTCTCACGCATGTCATTCTTGCGAAGCAGGTCTTTCATCACCCCGATGTACTTCTCGCTGCCCCGCTCGGCGCATGAGCCGCGAGGATGATTCTTCCCGCGGTCGTTCGTGCAGATCAGAAGATGTCGGGTTGGACGTGGCAATGGAGTTCCTCGCGAGAGACAGCGGACTTGAGAGCGTGCAGTGCCCTCGCTTTATGCTAAGTGCAGCGACCTTGTCTCCCCCAGCTAAACGGTTACTTCGAGGAAATAAAACTGCCTTCGCTCACCATCTTCTCTCCCCGGATAGCAACGCTCGTGGCCGCGCTCGGAGCGGCTTCGCTCTCCGCTGAAGACCTCACCATCGTCTTGAGGAAGACGACG
>JBDSLN010000434.1:0-7631 GCA_039916365.1 Vicinamibacteria bacterium | reverse complement strand
GCCGACTCCGACACCGAACGTCTCGTCGCCTCTGTGCTGGCGGAGATCGAAATCTCGGCGCCCCTGCTCAAGAGAATCAGTTAATCCGATCCTGAGTTGTTCTGGCAAGCGGGCGGGTCGCCCTGATAAGTTAACAACACGATGCGGAACGCCGAAGTCATCCGCCAATGGAAAATTCTCAAGCGGATTGAGAGGAGCCGGTACGTCACCGCTGCGGACCTGTCCGAAGAACATGGCGTCGCCATGCGCACGATTCGGCGCGACATAGAAGCTCTCCAGGAAGCGGGCTTCCCGCTCTATGACGATCGCGAGAGCGGCCGGAAGATCTGGCGGCTGATGGACGGCTATCAGCAGCGCGCCCAGGCCACCTTCACGATGTCCGAGATGGCAGCACTCTATTTCGGCCGGCACCTCATGACCGTGCTTGCGGGCGCGCCCTTCGCCGCGGATCTTGATTCGGCCTTCGTGAAGATCCGCGCCGCTCTGCCGGAGAAAAGCTCGCAGTACCTCGCGCGCATTTCAGATCTGTTCGGCACGATTCCCTTCCCTTCGAAGGACTACTCGAAGAAGAAGATCGTGATCCAGACCCTCATCGACGCCATGCTCCATGAACGACGGATCGACATGTCGTACTACTCAGCCAGCTCCAAGCGCGCGAAGAAGTACGAAGTGGATCCTTACCGGCTCGTCTATCACCAGGGCGGGTTGTACCTGCGCGCCCGCGTCGAGGAGTACCAGGAGATCCGAACTTTCGCGGTGGAGCGGATCGAGCGCATCGCTCTTCTTGACGAAACGTTCGAGATGCCGACCGAAGAGGCGCTCAACGAGCACAGCCGTAGCGCCTTCGGCATCGCCGGCGGCCAGGCTCAGGAGGTCGTTCTGCGCTTCGACGCGGACGCCGCGGCCAGCGTGCGTGACCGCACCTGGCACGAATCACAGACTTTCGCGAACCGGCCGGATGGTTCTTTCGACCTGACCATGAACGTGGCGCCGTCGCGCGAACTGAAAGCGTGGATCCGCAGCTTCGTCCCCATGGTGAGAGTCATCAAACCCCAAACTCTCAAAGACGACATCGAACGCGACCTGAAGGAGGCGCTCACCCGTTGGAAAAACTGATCAAGATCCTGGAGACGTTCCCGAATCCAAATCCGAACCGTGACTACCTCATCGAGCACACCGCTGCCGAGTTCACCGCACTTTGCCCCAAGACCGGCCAGCCCGATTTCGCGACGCTGATCCTGCGTTACGTGCCGGATGGTCTCTGCGTGGAACTGAAGAGCCTGAAGCTCTACCTCGGTGGGTATCGAAACGAGGGCATCTACTACGAAGCCGTCACCAACAAGATCCTCGATGATCTGGTCAAGGTGATGAAGCCTCGCAGCGCCATCCTGGAAGGCCGCTTCGGCGTCCGCGGCGGAATCTCAAGCGTGGTGACCGCGAGTTACGACAAGGGACGCAAGAGTCGACGCTAGCAGCCCGTGGTGAAAGTCCGCCGCCGCACCGAGGCGAGCGATGCGCCCGGATGGCGATGAGCCGAAGAGCCCGAATATCGGGAATATTCGGGCTTCTGAGCGAAGAAGCCAGCCGGGATGCAGCGTTCGCCGAATGCCGGCAGACTTTCACCACGGGCTGCTCGGCTCGGCCCTTGATGTAACGCTGGTCACGTTTTTGGGTGCTACGATTCTCGCAGGCCAATGACTGAGCGCGAATTCCTAAAGAGCGTCCCCCTCTTCTCCCGACTGGGAGAGGCGTCGCTGGACTCGATCCTGCGGCTCACCCGCCGCAAACGTTTCAAGAAGGACGAAGTCATCTTCCACGAGAAGGAAGCGGGCGACACGCTCTACATCATTCTTCATGGGCGGGTGAAGGTAGCGATTTTCGGCGACGACGGCAAGGAAGTGACGCTTTCCATCCTCACCGACGGAGACTTCTTCGGGGAAATGTCGCTGCTCGACTCGGAGCCGCGGTCCGCCACCACCATCGCCGAGATCGAGTGCGACCTTCTCTCGCTCCATCGCGACGACTTCATGCGCGCGCTCGACCACGATCCCGGGATGAGCGCGTCGCTCATCGAGATTCTGGCCAATCGCCTTCGCAAGGCCAACCAGCAGATCTCCACCCTCGCTCTGCTCGATGTCTACGGGCGCGTGGCTCGTGTCATCCAGGAACTGGCCGAGGAAGAGGGGAAGCGCCTCAAGGACGGCCGCGTCGTGGTGCGCCGCCCCACTCACATTGACATCGCTCACCGCATCGGCTCATCCCGCGAAACGGTCACGCGCATGATGCGCGACCTCGAACAGAACGGCCACATCGAAACCCAGGGCCGCGAAATCTTTCTGCGGCCGGACTTCCAGAAGCTGTTTTAGAGCTGGCGGTCCGTGGGCTGCTAAAGCAGCGTTCCCCTCAGGATGAACGCCGCCACCTGAAAGTAGATGACCAGGCCGGTGACGTCGACCAGGGTGGCGACGAAGGGGGCCGAGGAAGTCGCCGGGTCGAGCCCGAAGCGCTGAAGCAGAAAAGGCAGAAGCGCGCCGACCAGTGTTCCGAACGTCACCACGCCCACCAGGGACAGCCCGATCGCGGTGGCGATGAGCACATAGTGCTCGCCATAGTTGACGAGGCCAAGCGACTGCCAAAGCGTCACGCGCACGAAGCCGAGAACTCCAAGGACCGCGCCGAGGGCCAAGCCCGAAGCGAGTTCACGACGCAGAACACGGGTCCAGTCGGAGAGCGCCACGTCCTTCAGGGCAAGAGCGCGGATCAGAAGCGATGCGGCTTGAGAGCCGGAGTTTCCTCCACTGCTGATGATTAGTGGAATGAAGAGCGTCAGCACCAACGCCTTCGCAAGCTCGTGCTCGTAGTGGGACATCGCACTCGCGGTGAACAGCTCGCCGATGAAGAGAACCGCGAGCCACACGCCGCGCTTGCGGACCATCTGCCAGAGGCTCGTCTGCGAGTAGTCCGCGTCGAGCGCGTCCATACCTCCGATCCTCTGCATGTCTTCCGTCATCGAGTCTTCGGCGACGTCCATGACGTCGTCGACCGTGATGATGCCGAGCATGTGTCCCGACGCGTCGGTCACCGGCAGCGCGACCCGGTCGTACTTCTTGAAGGCCTCCAGAACCTCGGCCTGGGCCGCGGTGTCCCGGAGATCGACGAAACCCGGCTCGACGATGTCGAGGACCTTGGCGTCAGGATCCGCGAGGACGAGGTTGCCGAGTTCGATGTCTTCGACGAGCCGCCCGTCTTTGTCGACGAGATAGACGATGTTGAGCGTCTCTTTCTTGCGACCGAACAGACGAATGTGCGCGAGCGCTTCCGCCGCGGTCATATCCGGATTGAGCGCCACGAAGTCCGGCGTCATATACCGGCCAGCGGTGTCCTCCGGGTAAGAGAGGGAGACGAGGGATTGCTTGATCTCGGACGTGGGAAGACGCGCCAGGATGATGTTCGACGTCTCACGCGGCAGATCCGCGATGAGACGCGCGCGGTCGTCGGGCTGCATCTGCGAGACGAGGTCTGAAAGCTGTGACGGCTCCGTCTCGCGGATCAGATCCTTCTGGCGATCCACCGGGAAGTACGAGAAGACGTCGGCCTTCCGCTTGCCGACCAGGCGATAGAGAATGTTGAACTCGTCGCCATCGAACTGACCGAGCAGATCGGCGATGTCGGCCGAGTGCAGGTCGGAGATCTCGCGTCTCAGGGCATGCCACTGCCGGCGCTCGATGCTTTCGGCGATGCGCTCTTTGGAATCGGTTTCGACGGAAGGCATGGGAGTTCTGAGAGGCGAAGCTTGTGTGGAGGCGTCGCGTCAACGCGACGCGAACGGGCCTCAGTTCGTGAGGATACCGGCTCGACGCGCGATCTCGAACAGCAGCACCGCGCCGGCCGCCGCCACGTTGAGGCTTTCCACGGGTCGTGCTTGCGGCACACGCACCCGTTGCGTCGCTCGATCGTCGATCAGCGGGTCGAGACCTGAACCCTCGGAGCCAAGCGCCAGGGCTATAGGAAGCGCAAGTGCTGCGCTGAAGAGCGACGGCGCCCCGGGTTCAACGGCCGTGGTGGCGAGCGTGAGTCCCGCGGGCAGAAGCGCGAACATTGCATCCGCGGAGAGCCCGCCGATATGCGGGACGCGAAAAGAAGAACCTGCGGACGCGCGCAGCGCCTTGGGAGACAAGGGGTCCGCGCAGCCTTGGGTCATGAGAATCCCGGTGACACCGGTAGCTTCCGCTGTCCTAAACAACGTGCCGACGTTGCCTGGATCCTGTACCGCATCCAAGATCAGGACAAAAGCCTTCGGATCCTGAAGCCACGCCGGATCGAACACGGGCCGATGAACCAGCGCGAGGATTCCCTGCGGCGTTTCAACGTCTGAGAGCGCAACCAGCAACGCGGTCGCGAACCCTACGACGGGAACCTCACGCGGCAGATCGGTCGCCAAGGCGCTGGATCCCTCGTCGAACGCCGCCGCATCGATCACCGCGCCGGACCGGATCGCTTCCGCCAGAAGTTTCGGACCTTCGACCAGAATGAGGTCGCGGTTCTTCCGGGACTTCACCGCCAGAAAGCGCTTGAACTCAGGGTTGTCGCGCGCGGAAATCCGTTTCGGGGAAGGGGTGAACACGCGGTGCCGGAGAATTCACAGGAAGGAGCGCCCAAGGCGAAGGGATTCGCGATGCTAACATTAGGCCTTCCTGGACTTATGAGGCGGTCGTTTGACCCTCATCCAGCGCGCTTTTCGCGGAGCCTTCGACGAGGCCTTCCGTGGAGCCCTTCGGAAATCCAGGATGCGTGCGCGACCTTCAAAGGCGTGTTGGCCCGGGCGGCAAGCCGTCAAACTACGGAAGAAAATTCGAACTCCATGATCGAAGCGAAAAAGAAACTCGAGGAAGACATCCGGGCGGCCGAGCATGAGCTCAAGGTCGAGCTTCCGAAGGAAATTCAGCGCGCGCGTGAGTGGGGCGATCTGAGAGAGAACGCGGAGTACAAGGCCGCGAAAGAGCGCCAGACGTTCCTGCAGGCGCGCATCTCTCAGCTTCAGGGCCGCCTCGCCGGGCTGTCGATGATGAATCTCGACAACATTCCGAAAGACAAGGTCGGCCTCGGATCCACCGTTCACGTTCGCGACGAAGACACGAACGAAGAGAACACCTACGAGATCGTGACCAGCGAAGAGAGCGATCCCGAGAAGGGCAAGATCTCGCCCTCTTCGCCCATCGGCCGCTGCCTTCTGAACAAGAAGGTCGGCGAAGTGGCCGAAGTCCGCGTGCCCAAGGGAACGCGTTACGTCGAGATCATGACGCTCCGCACGATCCACGACGTCGGCTAAGCCCCTTCCCCTGGGAGACGGGTTTAGAGAGAACGTCTCGCCCCCTTCGTTGCGGGCTATCCGTAATCCACGGATAATCGGTCTCCAATGAAAGAGCACACGGGCCACCGCACCGCAGTCGTTTTCGCAGGCAGCGGAGCTTCGGGCGCCTATCACGCCGGTGTGCTCAAAGCGCTCGATGAAGCGGGCGTGCGCATCGACGTGATGGTCGGTTCGGGGGTGGGAGTTCTCGCGGCGGCGTTTGGCGCGGCGGCCTCAGGCCCGGCTCTTTACGGAGAGAAAGGCTTCTGGCGCGAAGTCACGTCGCGGCGGATCTTCCGCCTGCGCGCGGGATTCCGATTCCTTCGTTCACTTGGCCTTGTCGCCATGTCGGCCTTCGTGGTCCCGGCGCTGCTGGCCTTGCTTCTCGGCTTGCTCCTGCCTGCGTTTCTCGCCGTTGACTTCGCCCGACCGGGATTCATGGCGGCGACTTCACAGACGTTGGTTGAACTCGCTCCAGGCCTCCGCCTGTTCTTCGTCTTCGCGCTGGCGGCGCCCACCTTCGTGGCGTTCCTGTTCGTCCTGCTCCGCGGCGGAACGATCATCAAGACCTCGAAGCGCCGCTACAGCGAAACACTGGAGAGTGCTTTTGATCTTTCGGATGTGGAAGCCGACCTCTCGCGCCGTCTCTGGGAGGTTGCCCGCGGGCCTGCGTTGAATCAGCGTCCCCCCGCCACCTCCGAGGTCGGACGTCAATATTCCGCGTTGATCGCCGAGAACGCGGGCCAGCCGGGATTCCGTGGCCTCGTGCTGCGCGCGGCGAACCTTGATGCACGGGGTCCGCTGGTCCTCAAGCTCGTCGGCGATGGCCGAAATGACGGCAGTCGCATGTCGGGAGGCGACGAGTTGCTCGACTTGAAAGAGCCGGCCGCGGCACCCCTCCTGTACGACGTCGTGGCTACCGCCTTCGCCGCTTCTCCCTTCTTAGCGCCTAGGCGGGTCCGACTTCCGAAACAAGGAGCCTTTGGAGGAGAAGTCCATCGCATTGCGGAAGCGTCGGCCGTTCCCGGGGCCGGCCTGAGCGAGGCGATCGCCCTGGGAGCGAGCCAGATTGTCTTCGTCACCGCGACCGCCCATGACGCGGGCCCCATGGCCGAGCGACGCGGGTTTAAAGCACTGGCCGGTGCTTTCCTGGCGCTCCAGGAGCGCACCGTCATCGACAACGACCTGCGTCAGACCGAACGCATCAATCGAATGGTCGAGACGGTTGGCCATCAAGACAGCACGGGTGAGCGCGAATGGCAGGATCCGCTCACCGGCCGCCGGTTCCGCACGGTCACGATTCACGTGGTGCGGCCGCGGCGCGCCCTGCTTCGTCCGCTGGATCTGGATGGAGCGCTCGATCCGACCAACGAGGTGGAGACGACATTGATGGACTGGCTTGAAGAAGGCCACCGCGACGCGCATCGCTGCTACCTCGACTCTGCCCTCGGTGAAGACCGCGTGCGTGGCGGCAGCGCCCCAAAAACCCCGACCGCGGATCTGGCTCTTTAGCGGTCCGATGGGCTCCAAGTGAGCTCATCAACGGCGACGAGCCGCTCCCATTTGCTCTTCTTGATCTCGCCTTCGGCAGGCTCGTCGCGTCTCCGCCTGACAGCATCGGCGTTCTCATCGTCGCGTGAATCCTATCGAACGGAGACCGCCAGACACGTCAGCCCGATCGTTCGTCAAAACGGGAAACCGATCGAGAACCAGGGCACGGTGCGCCCATCGCGATTGAGGCCCTGGCCGAGACCACCCTGAAGGGTCACGGGAAGACGATGGCCAACAAACAAATCCGCCCCGAGTCCGATCGACGCGCCAAACCGCGCGGAGCGGAAATCAAGCCTGGACGCTCCGATCACGGCGGAATCAAGCGAAGCGGTCAGATGAACATGACGCACAAAGAAAGGGAACGCGCCATAGCCCCGCTGCGGGTGCGCGAGAGGAATGCGCCAGTCCAGATTTCCAAAGACCAGCTTGCGCCCGAAGCGGGAGGAGTCTCGCGAATCAGGCGCCTCGAACCCGCGCAACACCGCGGGCTCATCACCGACCGGATCAAGAAGAGCTGGGCTCGGAAGACCGCCCACGTAGTAAGCATTTCTTGGCACGCGTGGGCCATAGGTCCAGCCACCGCCCAGTCGGAGTGCGACCACGGTCGAGCCAGCCCTCGCGTAAGCGCGGGCGTCGGCAATGATCTTGCCGAAGTCGAGATCGCTTCCGAGCGCCTTGAGTTCCCGGGTTGCTGCACCTCGTATGCGGAAACCGTCCTCGGGAGAGATGG
>JBDSLN010000433.1:0-12196 GCA_039916365.1 Vicinamibacteria bacterium | reverse complement strand
AGCGGGGGTGGTCGTCGTCGACGGAGGGAGCTGGGTCGCGAGAAGCAGGACAGGGAGGAAGACTGGAAGCATCGTGGAGTGAACTTAAGCGGACCCGAGGGTGAACAGGAAGGTAGCACCTCGACCTTCGCCTTCCGACTCCACCCAGACGCGTCCGCCGTGGACCTCGATGATGCGACGCACCAGCGCCAGACCCACGCCCGTTCCGGCGCTGCGTGGATCGAGCTTGTCAAAGAGATTGAAGACGCGCTCGTGATGGCGTGCCGGAATTCCCGCCCCGTTGTCCCGGACGAAAAAGGCGCGGCCGGGGCCAACATCGCGAGCGCCGATCCAGATGTGCGGCTCGGCCTGATCTCCCATAAACTTGGCCGCGTTGTCGATCAGATTCTGCAGCACTTCGACCACGCGCTCCCGGTCGACCAGCACCGTTCCCAGGTTGCCCTCGACCTCCACCGAGGCCTTGACCTCGGTGAGCCGTCCGTGGGTGCGATCCAGCGCGTCGAGAACAATCGAATCAAGGGCGACGCTCTCCGCCGACTTTGCTTGACGTCCGATGCGCGACAGGTCGAGCAGGTCGTCTAGGAGCTGGTGCATTTTCGAGGTCGAGCGGTAGACCCGTTCCATGTCGGCCTTCATCTCATCCATTCGGCCTTCGACCGCGGCTTGTTCGATGTGCCCGAGGAATCCGCGGATAGTGATGAGCGGACTTTTGAGGTCGTGCGAGACCGTGTAGGTGAAGCGTTCCAGTTCGGCGTTTCGCGCCTCTAGCTCACCGATCAGTTCCTCGCGCTCCAGTTCCGCCAGTTTGCGTGCGTTGATGTCCTGCACCGCTCCGTAGATGCCGACAAGTCGTCCGGCGCCCGCATCCCAAACCGGATGCGCGTAGACCCGAACCCAGCGCGGCTGACCGTCCTTGCGAACGATTCGGAGTTCGCTGGTCACCGGCTTGTTCTGCCGAAGAATCTCCACATCGTCGCGATCGCGCTCTCTATCGTCTGGATGAAGGGCCGCTGCCCAGCCTCCGCGCTCGACGAATTCGTCAAGCGCGAATCCGGTGATCGTTTCGAAGGCACCCGCCGCCCAATCGAGTCGCAGGCGACCGTCGCTTTCGAAGATGTTGGAGAAGACGTAGTCGGAACTGACCGAGGTGATCAGGCGGTAGCGCTCCATGTTGTCCCGGAGCGCCGTCTCAGCCGCGCGACGGTCCGTCGCTTCACGACTGGCAAGGCCCAGTGCCTCTTCGCTCAGCCGGATCGCCTTTGACAGCAGCGCTGCCGTGGCGGTGTAAAACGTCGCCTGGACGATCAGAGCGGACTGAAGCGGAAACCAACGATCCGGCAAGCGCAACGACTCGTACCAGAAAAGGGCGCCGTTTCCCACGATCATGAGGGCGGCGAACACCAGGGCCTCCGACCCGCCAAGCACGAGCCCGGCCATCACGATGACCAGCATCTGGAACACGCTCACCGAAACCGCGGCGACCGTTCCTGTGATGAAGACCGAGACGAGCGGCACGCTGACCGCGAGCGAGAGCAGGAAGATCCAGGACGCCGCGCGGAGGCGTCCCGCATGCATCAATCCGCGCATCAGAAGACAGAGTCCGGCCTGTAGCAGCACCACCTTGGAAACTGCGGCGATTTCCGAGCGGTTTCCCGGCAGGAAAGCACTGATCGTGAGGGCGGCGGCCATGTAGACGTTGAGCACGCGGCTCAGCAGTCGGGCGCGGATGCGCTCGATGTCGTTGCCTCCTTCCGGAGGCGAGAAGAACTTCATCAATCCGTCAGGCATGAGGGTTCACCATTGAAGTCGAGCGCATCGGGCTTGAAGAGCAGATACGCGATGTTTGGTCGCCACGTCTTAGCCCTGGGGTCGAATGAACTCGCCGCGCGCGCAAGAGCGGGCCTAAGGCTTCTTGTAGGGCGGAACGACGTCGAGCACGGGCGCGATGTTCGCGAGCGTGGATCCCTGCCATGCCGAAGGCACGCCTCGGATGAATGTGACGAGGCCGGTGGTCGGAGCTTTGACCTGAGCCGTTATGCGTCCGACGTAGTCCGTCATCTCTCCGATGATGTCTCCTTCCTTGACGATTGTGTTGCGCTTGGCTTTAGCGAAGAACATGCCCGCCGTCTCCGCAGCGATGCGACTGCCGCTCGAAACGAAGGCAGGGTTGGCGAGAGGAGTGACTGCACGCGGGATCATCTTCAATGTGCCAAGAACATTGAGGCTGCCGTTGATCAGCGCGTCGACATCCTCCTGCAGCACAAGGCCGCTTCGTCCCACTTCCGCCACGAGCGCCGTCTTGCCTTGAGCGAGCGCATACCCGCTCAGGCTTCGGATGCTGGCCGGATTCGCGATATCGATGTCGCGAAGGATGACGTGGTCGAGACCAAAGGCGCGCAGCAGATCGTTCGACCTCTTGTCCTGCGCCTCATTGCCGGTGCGGATCCAGTAGCTGTAGGGCCGAAGATCCTCGTCGAGATCGCCACCGTGCAGGTCGATGATGACGCTCGCCGGCTTTACGATCTGCTCGTTCACTATGGCGAGGACGCGATCGGTCTGCGTGCCACTCGCGTTCCCCGGGTAGCCGGCGTTCATGCCTTTCTTGTCGATGGGATTGGTATGAACCGTCATCTGCTCGAACGACGCGACATTCAGAAGCGGAGCGATGATGACCGTCCCGCTCAGCGTCATGGGATCGATTCGACTGGTCAGACGCGATACCGCGACGATCGATGCGTACTCCGTTCCATGACTCCCCGAAACGAAGGCTGCGACCGGTCCTGGTTTCGCGCCGTTCACCACGGCCACGGACAGCGTGATTCCGGCGTCCGACCCCGCAGGGACCTTCAGTTCTCCATAGGCCACGGTTCCGCGGGCCGCGGACGCCGTGCCGACGACGAACGGCACATCCTGGGCGGAGGCAGCAGTGGTGCCGGCCAGGACGATGGCTGTGATGACAGGCAGAAAGGATCCGACTTGTGTCTTCATGGAAGTCTCCTTAGGTCAGAAACGATCTGAGCCGGGAGAGAATAGACGGGTCATGAACGAACAGCCAGGAGAAGGAATGAGTTTGAATCGCGTGGTGGTGCTGGGGCTGGGCAAAGTGGGTAGCCTGGTGGGCACCCTTTTGAATCAGAGCGGCTTCAAAGTGATGGGTTTGGACGCGATTTCGCGGACTGAACTCCCGTTTCCGACGCATGGGGTGAATCTGTCCGAGCCCGAGTCGTTGCGGCCTTTCCTCAAGTCGAACGATGCCGTGGTCAGCTGCCTGCCCTTTCACCTGAACATTGCGCTTTCGACCGAGGCTCATGCCGCGGGCATTCACTACTTCGACCTCACCGAAGACGTGGGAACGACCCAGCAGATCCGCGAATTGGCGAAGACAAGCAAGGGGCTGATGGCGCCGCAATGCGGACTAGCACCCGGGTTCATCGGCATCGTGGGCGCGGACCTGGCGCGGAAGTTCGACAAGCTTCGGAGCATCGAGTTGAAGGTCGGTGCGCTTCCAAAGCATCCGCGCGGCAAGCTTGGATACGCCTTCAACTGGAGCCCGGAAGGCGTGATTAACGAGTACATCAACGATTGCGAAGTCATACGCATGGGGCATCGCCAGATGGTGCCGGCGCTCGAAGGGTATGAAGTCGTCGTGATCAACGGCGTTCAGCTCGAGGCGGCCACGACGTCGGGCGGGTTGGGGACGATGTGCGAGACGTACGAGGGCAAGGTCGAGACGCTGCACTACAAGACCATGCGCTACCACGGTCATTTCGAGCAGATCAAGTTTCTCTTCCAGGAGCTTCGCATGCAGGAGCATCGGGCTTTGCTCGGCAAGATCATGAAGAACGCTCTTCCGCCGGTGGCCGAGGACTATGTCTTCGTCCACGCCGCGGTGGAAGGCTGGAAGGACGATCAGCTCTCGCGTGAGGAGTTTGTGCGGACGTATCCACAAATGCAGGTCGCCGGTCACGAATGGCGTGCGATCAGCTGGACCACCGCGGCGAGTCTCTGCGCGGTGATCGAGATGGTGCGAGACGGGCTGTTGCCTCAGCGTGGGTTCCTGAAACAGGAAGAGATTCCGCTCGATGGGTTCTTCAAGACGAAGAATGGTGCCCACTACCTCAAAGAACACCGCGGGTAAATGACACAGAGTCCGTGCCAGAGAGCGTTTCGTGTTGCGTTCAATTGACTCAGTAAAACTGGCGACGTTCCTTCCATCACCGGTCTTGCTGTGAGCCGCGACCTTGGTCTCTGCGAAACGGGCAGCTACCGCGCCGGCGGGTCTTGTGCGGGATGGGTCCGAGCGAATAACCTTGCCGGCTATGGTAGTCAACGTTTCGGACCTCAGGCGCGGCGACATTCTGGAAATCGGGGGCGACCCCTGGCAGGTGGGCGAAGTTCAGAAGCAGACGCCTTCGGCCCGGGGCGCGTCGATGCTGATCAAGACCACGATCAAAAATCTGCGCACCGGCCAAAGCCAGGCCAAGACCTGGCGCGGCGGCGACATCGAGACCGGGGCCGAGGTTGAGTACCGTAACGCGCAGTTCCTCTATAAAGAGGGCTCCGACTTCGTGTTCATGGACCTTGCGTCCTACGAACAGTTCAATCTGGACGTGGACAAAGTCGGCGATGCGGCGGGCTTCATGCTTGAGAACCTGGAAGTCCGCACCACGCTGTTCCAGGACCGCGTGATCGCGCTGATTCTTCCCATCGCGGTCGATCTCGAAGTCACCGACACGGCTCCCGCCATCAAGGGCTCGACGGCGCAGGCTCAGTTGAAGCCGGCGATCACTCAGACCGGCGCGCAAGTGATGGTGCCGTCGTACATCGAGACGGGTGAAAAGATCCGAGTCGATACGCGGGACGGTAAGTTCTTAGAGCGATCCAAATAGAGACGGGGCCCTGAGCCTCTTCTGGGTTCGGAGCTATTTGGCCGTATAGCCAGGACCGCGCAGGCCGCGGCCGGGTCGTGCCGAGGTGATCGCTCCACCGTCCACTACCAGTTGGCCGTTGACGGCCACGAACGGAATGCCCGCGCTGTAGTGAAGCGGATCCGCGTACGTCGCCTTCGCGTCGATGGTCTCTGGATCGAATGCGACCAGGTCCGCGGCCATGCCGGAGCGGACGATGCCGCGATCCTGCAGATGCATCCGCGCGGCGGGCAAGGAAGTCATTTTGCGAATTGCCTCTTCGAGGGTCAGCACTTTCTGGTCGCGCACGTAGTAGCCAAGCAGGCGCGAGGCGGAACCCCAGGCGCGCGGGTGGGACTTCTCCTTCGAGTAGATGCCGTCCTCGGCGCTTGCCCCTGAGTCGGTGCAGAACGAGACGAACGGATGACGCAGAGCGTCGCGCACGTCGTCCTCGCTCATTGAGAAGGTCACACGCGCGGTGTTCCCCTTGTCGGCGACCACGATGTCCATCAGCGTATCGAGCGGATCCTTGTTCTCGGTTCGCGCGATTTGTTCGACGGTCTGGCCTTCATACTTCTTGAGCGAAGGATTCAGCACGCTGGTGACCAGAACCCGCGACGCGCCTGCGGGCCAGTCGGTGTTTTCGGGAGCCTTCAGGAAGTCTTCGCGGGCGGTGGCTCGTTGCTTGGCATCACTCAAGCGCGCCACCATCTTCTCGGCCCCGCCCTCGCGCACCCAGAACGGAAGACTTGCATCCAGGTTGTTCGAGCTGGCGGCCCAGGGATACTGGTCGGCGCTGATGTCGAGGCCCTCGGCGCGCGCGTCATCGATGCGCTTCAGCATTGCCTTCATTCGGCCCCAGTTGCGCTTGCCCGAGGCCTTGATGTGATAGATCTCGGCGGGGATCTTCGCTTCGCGCGCGATGCGGAAAACTTCGTCCATGCTCGCGTCAAGGCCACCGCCGTTGTCGTCGCCTTCGTCGCGCTGATGAGTGATGTAGCTGCCGCCGAAGCTCGTCGCCACTTTCGCGAGGGCGATGATCTCCTCCGTCGATGCGAAGTGATCGGGCACGTAGATGAGGGACGTCGAAACGCCCAGGGCTCCCTCCTTCATCGCCTGCGTGACCGCCGTCTTCATCGCTTCGAGCTCCGCCGCGTTGGGTGCACGATCGCCTTCGCCCATCACGAAGTTGCGGACGCCGCCAGCACCCACGAACGTGCCGACGTTAAGCGCGCTGCCGCGCTTTTTCAGCTCATCGAAGTAACCGCCGATGGTCGTGAACGTGGGGGTGTAGCCGTAGTGCTGATAGCTCGTTGCTCCGGCCGCGAGCATCCGGGCATTGATGGGCGCGATCGAGCCGCCCTCGCCGGTGATCTCCGTGGTGATGCCCTGAGTGATCTTGCTAGCACCGCGGTTGTCGACAAGCAGGCGATACTCGGACTGTCCCATCATGTCGATGAAGCCGGGAGAGATGACGAGCTTCGTCGCGTCGATGCGGCGCTTCGCGACGACATCGCCCAGCTGACCCACGGCCGCAATCCGATCACCGACGACGCAGACATCTGCCCGAAACCAGGGCGCGCCCGTTCCGTCGACCACGCGGCCCTGAGCGAACAGAAGGTCGCAGCTTGTGGGGGATGCGGCAGCGTTCACGGCTGACGGTCTCGACGCTACGACGACAGCGCTCAGGACAAGAACGAAGGCAAGGCGGCTACGTGAGGGCATTCGAATCTCCATGGGTGAGACTCGACGATAGCGCGGCGCCCTTGGCGCGGCTCGGGGCTACGTAAAGAGCGATCGGAAAAAGCCCTTGACCTTGATAACGACGCGCTGCAAGAAGCTGGGAGCGGAAACCGTTGCCGGAGGAGTTTGTGGTGTCGGTGGGGCGGGCGGCTGTGTTTCTCTCGGCAGGTCGGCCGGTGGTAGATCGGTCAAGGTCCGTTGGACCAAAGGCTCGGGCGCAGCGATGACGGGCACGACGGCGGACGAGACCTCAGACGAAGCCTCCGGCATGTCCTCGCCCGGGATATCCGCCACGCGGCTCCGTGAGTCCCAGCCATCGACCTCAGGGCTCGGGCAATCGAGGTCGTCGACAATGGCCTCGACGACGCGAGCATCGGCATCCTGAGAGGACGGAGCCTCATCTTCGGTCGCAGATTCGGCAAAGGCCCCAGGCGCGTGAGCGTCGACGCTGCGCTCGACCGCCGGAAGGTCCTTCGGCTCGGAGAGGCCACGACCGATTGCGAGGCCTCTGGAGAGGAGTGAAAGACGCCCGACGGCCCACATGTGCTGCTTCGATTCCTTGACTGATGTCGCGCGTCGCGCTTCGTGAATATTCGCGGCCAGAACGCGCCGCGTGAGCCGCTAAGCCTACTTCGGAGAGGCCACAATGGCGATCTGATCGCCGCGCGGGTTTGTTGCCAGTCGGCTCAGGTCCTTGAGTCCCAGCGCCTCGAAGTCCCCGATCTCGCGCCACTCCGTATCGACGCCCGGCTTGAGCGCCAGGATCTTTGAACCCGACGAAATGATCAGCGTGCCGTCGTTGAGCCACGCATAGTCCTCGCGGCCTCTCGGTGTGCGCACGATGTCTTTCACCGCGCCTTTCGCGTCGACTTCCTTGATCATCCATTCGTCTGTGTTGATCTTGTGGACGAAGCTCGCTGCCGGGCGGCCGGGAATCTTCTGCACGGAACGTCCGACGTTTGCGGCGATCAGCTTCGACTCTTCGGTCGCGAGGTCGATCAATTGAAGCGTGGCCGGATTGCCAAGAACGAAAGACGCCACGACCTGCGGCTCTGGGAACGCAAAGTAGCCGATCGGGCGAATCGTGGTGATGAGCAGGTCATCTGATTGTCCCTTCGCAGGATCCATGCGCCAGAGCCGCTGCGTGCCGTCCAGCTCCACTCGGATGACGCCATAGCCTCGACCATCCGGCATGGGAGTCGCCGAGTACTCGCTTTCGGCGGTCTCCTTCACTGGTGCCGCCTTCGCGGTCAGCAAGTCGTACCGGAAGATGTCCGTCTTCGACGCGGAGTCGCCGCGCGTGTAAACGATGCTCTTGCCATCGGTATCGAACTTCGGCTGATTGTCGTAGCCCTGATGGTTCGAGATGTTCTTGGGCGCGCCCACTTTCAGTGTGGCGCCCGCGCCGGTCAGAGGAGCAAGGTAGATCTCGTTTTCCGGAAGCTGGCCAACGGGAGCGCTCGTCGGACCCGCATTCCACCACCACTGTTTCTGACGCAGCACTTTCGCGGGCGCGATCTTGTCCAGAGTCTCGCCGTCGAACAGCTCCCCGTTCTTCATTACGTAGCGAATGGACGTGGTGTTGCGGATGCTGTCGAGCGGGTTCTTGTCGAGGATGACGAGGTCGGCGAGCTTGCCCGCTTCGATGCTTCCGAGATCCTGCGCATACCCGATTGCTTCGGCTCCATGGATGGTGGCGGCACGCAGGGTTTCCATCGGATTGAAGCCGCCGCTTTGAAGTGCCCACATCTCCCAATGAACCTGGATGCCCTGGAGCTGGCCATGGCCACCCACGCCCACGCGTCCGCCCGCGCGCACGATCTTCACTGCCTCCGCGGCGAGCTTCTTGAAGACATGCTCGTCTTCCGCGAACCACGGCCGACGCTTCGACTTGGCTTCGAGGACGTTGGTCGGCAGGAAACGCCGCAGCTTCGCGTCGTTCCAGACTTCCGTGGTCTCGTAGAAGTAGTTCTCGGCCCACGGGCCGCCGTAGGCCACCAGCAGCGTCGGAGTGTAGGTGATGCCGGATTTCGCGAAGACCTCGATCACGTCCTTGTACAGCGGCACGATCGGCAGCGCGTGCTCGTTGCCCGAGAAGCCGTCGATCGCGTGGGTGAAGTCGAGCTTCAGGTCGAGCGAACCTTCTGTGGTTGGCATGATCCGATGCTCCTTACTCGCTTCGATCATCCATTGGCGCTGCTTGCGGTTGCCGACGGTGTACGACTTCACGGTGTTGGTGCGGTAGTACGTCGCGTACTTCTCCACCACGCTCTTCGCGGCATCAACCGACTGGAAGTCGGTGTTGTTGAATATGCCCGGGCCGGTGTTGAAGGCGCGCGGCCCGACCATGTAGCCAGCATCGATCATGTCCTGATAGGCGAAGACGTCGTTCGTCGCCGTCTGTGGATCCCTGCCTGTCGTGACGCCGAAGGCGAGGTTGGCGCTGAAGGGCCAGGCCTCCAGATCGAGGACGCGACGGCGTACTTCGGTCCAGTGCGCGTGAACATCGACAAGACCGGGAATAATGGTCTTGCCCGCGATGTTGATCACCCGCGCACCCGCTGGAACCGTGGCGCTTCCGGCTGCTCCGACCGACTTGATGCGATTGCCTTCGATGACGACGTCGGCCGACTCGATGACTTCATCCTTCTTCGGTCCGCCCATCGTGATCACGCGAGCGCCGCGCAGGAGGATGGTTCCGGTCGGAGTCGCGCGGGGGACTTCCACCACGAAGCCGCTGATCAAGGCGCCTTCCTCGGCGTGCTTGAACGGAGTGGGCGACGGCTTGGGCCCGGCGGGGTCGTCTTTCTTGTCAGGCGATTCCGCCGGACCGAAGATCACAGCGCTCATCGGTTTGCGGAACAGACTCGCTCCGAGTGTCCAGGCCACGCCCTTGCCGCCATCGATGAAGAAGAACTCGTCGTTGCCGACGTCCGTCATCCTGGCGATGGGAAGGCTCGGCGTCGAAACGTTGATCGTCGGAACTTCACCGGAGCCGGGCGGCATCGGCATGACGTAGAGCTGAGTCGACACCGCGGCGAGGACGTACTTGCCATCCGGGGAGAGACGCACGTCAGATGCGGGAGCAGGATCTGGAGCCGTGGTCTTGCCCACGACCTTGAGATGAGTTCGACGGTCGGAGCCGTCGAAGCGGACCGAGATCAGGCCGTCGCGCGAGTTGACGTAGATGCGATCGGGCTCGGGGCCGAAATGCGGACGGCCGAAGCCACGCGCCTGGAGAATCGGCCTGGCTTCGCCGGTGCTTGTCGAGATGGCAACTAGTTCAAGGCCGACCGGTTCGGATCCGCCCCATTCGGTTTCGACTTCCTGACGCGACTGCCAGGGAGCGCGCAACGCGATGATGGTGTCACCGGCGGGCCCATACGCGGGGTCCCGATAGAACGCGGGCCGCTTGGTGACCTGAGCAGGAGCGGTGAGCCCATCGCTTGCAACCTTCATCACGTGGCCGCCCTCGCTGGACCACGTGACGTAGATCAGTGTTTTGCCATCCTTCGACCATGACGGCTGATACTCGAAGGAGGATAGGGAGGTCAGCCGCCTGGGAGTGCCACCTTTGACTGGCGCCACGTAAATCCTCCCGAGCGCCGAGAAGGCGACGCGTGCTCCATCCGGGGAGACCGAAGCGCCTTGAATGATGCGCGCCTTCACCGCGCCCTGATCCATGCGGGCGGGGAAGTCGAGCAGCGGGCCAAGGTCCAGCGCCACATTCGCATGGAACGGGATCACCACGTCCGCACCAGTAGCCACGGAAACGCGATGGATCTTGCCGCCGTAGGCCGCCACCACCTCTTTTCCGTCCGGCGTGAAGGCGAATCCCGGAAGCAGATCGCGAGTGAAGCGCGACTCCTGATCGTCCCGCTGGACCGGGTACTTCAGCCAGCGATCGTCCCCCGTGTTGAGATCGCGGATGCGCAGTCCGGTCTGCGTGTTGAAGCGGGTGCCGTAGGCCAGCATCTTTCCATCAGGCGAAAGCACGGGACGGAAGGCGCTGCCGACATCCTGGGTCAGAACATCTTCATCGCCCGTGCGACGGTCCTTGCGCGCGACCTGCCACAGCGGAAACGTCACGTTGTAGGCGAAGCCGCCTTTCTTGCTTGCGTAGTAGAGATAGCGGCCGTCCTTCGAGACCGAGACGCCGAGCGCGTTGTGCTGATCCGGCCCCAGGGTGTCGGGCTTCGGCTTCGCCTTGGTCGCTTGAATGCCCGTGCCACCACGCGTGTCGTAGATCCACAGCTCGAAGGTGCGCAGACCGGGAACGTTGCGGGACACAATGACGCTCTGGCCGTCTTCCGTCCACGAAGGTGAAGCGAATGTGCCCTGTTTCTCCTTGGTGAGAACCTTCGCGCTGCTGCCGTCAGCTTTCATGATCCAGAGGTTCTCGGAGCCATCACGATCCGACAGAAACGCGATCTGCGATCCGTCGGGCGAGTAGCGCGGCTGAGAATCGAAGGCCATGCCAGTGGAGATCGCGTTGGCATCGCCGCCCGCGAAGGGCATCGTGTAGATGTCGCCCACGAGTTCGAAGACGATAGTCTTGCCGTCAGGCGAGACGTCGAGTGACACCCAGGTGCCTTCGTCGGTGTCGAACGCGATCCTGCGTTCGGCCTTCAACGGCAGGCCGCTTTTTTCCTGCGCTCCCACGCGCTCGACCTGGGAGGCGGCGAAGAGAAGTGAGACTGAGCCGGCCAGAATCAGGCCGGCGCGCAGACGGGCGTACGCCATGGACAATCTCCTCGAACGTAGTAGGGGTAGGGCGCGCGGCGAGCAAGCCCACGCAGCGGATGGCGCGAAGGATAACGCGGCAGCGCGCAGCGTGCTTACGTGGCGTGGCAGGCGCGGCGCGACAGGACCAGCGCCGTTTCGATCGATGGACGGACATCTGAATCAGCGCACGGACGGGCGGCGAAGCAGGAGCTCCGTTGAGGGAGCCGAAGCCCATCGCGCTCATTCGGCGCGAAGGAGCGTGCTCGGATCAGCGGACGCCGCGGCAGTCGCGGGGATCAGGGTTGCGATGGCCGCGACACTCATCATGATCGCGGCGGCGGCTCCCAGGACGAGGGGGTCGAACGGAGCCGTACCGAAGAGAAGAGCTCGCCCCGCGCGCCCCGCGATCACGGCGACCACCCCTCCAAGCGCCACACCGGCTCCGGCCAGCATCATGGCCTCCCCCAGGACCAGTGTTCGCACGCTCGACGGGCGCGCGCCGATCGCCAGATGGCGCTTTCGGTGTCGGCCGTCGGTCTCTACGCCGCCTTCGCGCATGTGGTTCGGAGCGACTGCACGAGATGGCGATCCGGTGAGCGAACGGAACGAAGTACTGCATCAGTCGGTCTTCATTGTCCGAGGGGAGCACGGATCGCTGACGGACGTCGCGCACCACTCCCGCTACTTCGCGACACGGCGCCAGGGCGCCCGGCATGGGCGGCCCGCTCGATGGATCGCAGGTCTTGGGATTGAAATTCGGATCGAAGCCGGTCCGAATGCACTTGCCGACTGCGCTCTGCCCGGGCCATACCTGCTTCGTC
>JBDSLN010000432.1:0-6929 GCA_039916365.1 Vicinamibacteria bacterium | reverse complement strand
GATTCGAGACGGAGCGAAGCGATGTCCTCGACGTGAGATCGAGCCAAAGGCTCGATCTCAGCTTCGAAACCCGCGACGGGCGCGGGTTCGACCAGAGATTCAAACGACGAACTTTACGCAACGACTTTCCTGATTGCTCACAAAATGGAGCGGGCGACGGGATTCGAACCCGCGACATTCAGCGTGGAAGGCTGACGCTCTACCAACTGAGCTACACCCGCGCAACGACTTTTCCGTCACCTGTTCTTACACCAGCAGGCTGGTGGGGAGAGAAGGATTCGAACCTTCGAAGACCGAGGCCGACAGGTTTACAGCCTGTTGCGTTTGACCGCTTCGCTACCTCCCCAAAAGACTCTGCTTACAACACGACATGCCCCGCGCCGCGAACCCTCAGGAGTGGAGCTGGCGGAGGGAATTGAACCCCCGACCCGCAGTTTACAAAACTGCCGCTCTACCCCTGAGCTACGCCAGCGACGGAACAACGGAGGATAGCAAAAAGAAGAGTCTGATTCCTTCTGCCCCCATACTCTTAGCGCTGGATGGTGACTTTGACGGTCAGGACAAAGGCTCGATCTGAAACCGGGTCGGCGGCGCGGGCGATTTCAACCGACTCGCCATCATTAAGAATGAGAGTCTGGCTCTGCCTCAGACCCAGCCTTCCGCTGTTTGCGGGAGATGCCTTGTCGTTCTCCACGGGCACGACCGCATCGGCGGTGAGCCCGAGACGAACCTTGTTGCCAATCACACTGGGCCGGGCGTCCGCGTTGAACGAATAGTCTCCACCGGCCAGGCCCACCGGCAACGAAGAGGTGGTCCGGTTCATCCCACTCTCTCCGTCGGCCACGGTCATGGTCAGCGTCTTGGGCGTGCCCTTGCTGTCGGAGAGAGTGACGTCGATACGGACGTTGATCATCTGGCCGACCACGCGGGGCGCGGGAGGCGCCGGTGCTACGACTGGAGGCAGAGCGGGCACGGCCTTCGGAGCGGCGGGAGCCTGCGCAAGCGCGAGCGGGGCGGGCGGCACCGCAACCGTTGGCGGCGCTGGGGGCGGCGCGGGACGGGCAGGGCGCGCGGTGTGTGCAGCAGGTGGTGCAGCAGGTGGTGCAGCCGGTGGTGCAGCCGGTGGCACCGCAGGCGCCGGCGCGACTGCAGCGATAGGCTCGATCTGTGGAATCGCTGGCTGCGCGCGCAAGGTGACGGGGGCCAGACAGGCAAGGCTAAGGAATACGAGAGTTCGGATTTTCATGATGATGTCCTTCAGGGTTGTTCGTGGTCGAGTGCGGAGAGTTGAAGTGGTGCGATATCGATGCGCGGAATTTCCAGCCGCTGCTGCACCAGGGCTGTCGTGGCGAGCGCTTCGGGTTGTTCGATGACGGGAATGATGAGACGCGGCAAACCTTCGTAGGGTTCGTGAATAGACGGCGACTCAGCGGCCGCGCCTTGGGGACGAGCGGTCGTTTGGCGAACGCCCGCCCTCTCTCGCTCCTCATGGCTCTCCAGCATCACTGGGGATGACACCGGCTGAGCAATCGGTGCAGGGCTCGTCGCGACCCTGTCCGAAGAACGCGCCTGATCCGGAGCGCGCGTCAGCATGACCAGGAAGCCCACAAGCAAAACTGCGGCAAGACTCAGCCAGACCGGAAGAGCCGATCGGGGCGCAGGCGCAGCAGCAATCGCGGCGCGGATCGTGGCTGCACTCACCCGCTGCGGCTGGCCCGCCACAAGGCGGCGCGCGACGTCATCGATCAAACGGTCGAGATCGTCGGTCGGCGGAAACTGAGAGGACGCGGTCATCGGGCCAAATCCTGAAGGGTGGAACGAAGCAACGCGCGCGCCTCGAAGACACGGCTTTTTACCGTGCCTTCCTTGACACCAAGCATCAGCGCGATAGCCGCGTAGTCATGCTCCCCCCCGCTCGCGAGCAGAAGCGTGTCGCGCAGCGCTTCAGGAAGGCGGTCGATCTCACGACGCACCCGCGCGTGGACCGACGCGGCGAGCGTGGACTGTTCGGGACTCGCCTCGGGCGCCGACAGTTCCACTGCATCCGGTTCATCGAGATGAAGGTAGCGGCGATTTCGTCCGCGACGGCGATGATCCATCGAGCGATTCCAGGCAATCCGCGACAGCCAAGTTCGCAGTTGGGACTCGCCCCGGAAGGAGTCGAGCTTGCGATAGGCGGTGATGAAAGTTTCCTGGGTCACGTCCTCGGCGTCCTCCCGGTGACGCAGAGCCGCGAGCGCCGCCCGGAAAACGGGGCCCTTGTGGCGTTCAACGATTTCGTCGAACGCCGCCTGGTCACCCTGCCGAGCACGCTGAACAAGCTCCTCATCGGTCACACATTCCATAGACGGAGTCCGTGAAGGTGAGGTTGGCACAAATCCGCCCCGGCGGCGGAGGCTCAGCTCAGCGGACGCACATACGCGACGATGCGCGCGGTCGGACGCGAAACTTCACGGCCCCAGCCACTACTCCCAGGCCGGGACACGAGACTTCACTTTGCACCGGGCTATGAGGTCCAGCCGAAGGCGAACTTGATGAGGAAGATGTTGTCGGCCTTCGCGTCGAACAATCTCGAGAATGAACGGCCGAGTCGGAACTCGCCGTTTGGATCGGAGTCTTCTCGGTCCTGGGTCCAGACGAAGTAGGCGGCAGAGCCGGGACGAAACTCCCAGCGAACGACGGCGTTGCCGCGGATGGACTTGTAGGTGAAGTCGGGATCGCGCACGCCCTTCGGAAGCTCGCCCGCAGGGTAGCGATTGAACTCATACGAGCGGGCACGCGCGAGGTCTCCGAAGTCCGTGTATTTCCCGGAGGAGATCAGCGGCTGGATGTAGGTCTGCAGACTGAGAGCCGGAGTGAACGTCCAGTTGAGACGGATGCCCGCGGAAAACGTCTCCTGCTTGAAGTGCGCAAACACATGACGCGTCCCGTAGGTCGCGGTGGCGGCAGAATCCGCCACGTTCGCAACGAACTGAGCTCCATTCTCCTGATACAGATAGTCCGGACTGACACTGATCGAGAGCTTTGGCGCAGGCTTCCAGTTCGCCGAAACGAATCCGCCCCGGCTGAACAGAGAGTCGCGACGCCCATACCCACCGCGGGCGCCGACGTCGAACGTCAGCGCCTTGCGGTTGTCTGAGTTCACGGTGAGACTCCAGTTCAAACCGAAGGGACGCAGCATGGCTACACCGCCGCGCGTTTGCGTGGTGGTGATGGTTTGCGGATTCGCGAACACGCTGCTCTGGAAGCCCCAGTAGTTCTTGAAGGTACTCCACTGGAACGCGAAGATTCCGAGCGCGGTCATGTTGCCTTCGAAGTCGCGGGTTTGGAAGCCGCCGCCTTGAATTCCGCCGCTGCGCAGGATGCGGCCGGGTTGAGTCCATCGATGCCCGATTGAGACGTGGCCGTTGATCTGGTCGGTGCGTGACGAGATACCCGCGTCATTGGAATCGAACCCAGGCGAAGTGGCGCCAAAGGCGGCGTTGAAAAGAAAGGGGCCCTTCTCGCGATTGAGCGCCGTCCGGAACGAGTAGCCAGTGAGCGATGTCGCGTTCGGATCGACGCCGAGATGCGTCGCATCGGGCCGCTGGAAGTAGTGATTCGACGCTCGCTGCACCGACGTCATGCGCGCCGCCGTTCCAGAGATCGTCGACACGGCGAATCGGCCATTGAGCGCCCAGATCCTTTCGTTGGACTTCCCGCGGCCGATGGTGGTCCAGCCATCGACACCAAACGATCCGGCATGTTTGTTCAGTTGGTTCTCCAGGCCGGTGCCGGCCAGATCACGATTCACGAACGTGCCGATGAAGCCAAGGCCCTGGCGGCCCGCGTTGAAGTCACGCTGCGCGCGGACCACGCTGTAAGACGCGCGCGGCTCCACGACCGCGCTCGAGAAGCGCCCATCAAGAGAAAGGTCCGCCTCTTCCTGACCGGTCATGGCCTGAAGCACCCCGAGGTTCCACGCTCCCGCAATCTTGCCCGTGATCTTCGCGGCGGCATTGATGCGGACGCCACCCGGGGAGCGGATGAAGTCGGCTGCGCCGGGCGAACCTTGCGGCGGACGACCGATGCGGCGCGAGTAAAACAAGTTGGGGTTCGAATAGTTGAAGTTCATATTGTTCGAAGCGCCTCCGTAACCGAACTCGAAGGTGTCGGCGCCTTCTATGAAGAACGGACGCTTCTCATCAAAGAACGACTCGACGTCGCTGAGGTTCACCACGGCAGGATCCACTTCCACCTGACCGAAGTCCGGATTCACGGCCGCGTCCAGGGTCACATTAGAGCCGAGGCCGAGTTTGAAGTCGGCGCCGAAGGCGGCCTCGTTGCGACGGCCATCGTTGAAAGGATCGCCGGGTGCCGCTTCCGAAGAATGGGTCCGCGCAGTCGTATAAGGCGTCACCAGAAAACGGCGCTTCGGCTGAAGGCCTTTCAATCCGACCAGAGGCAGGAATCGCGAAACGAATCCGCTTTCCTTCTTGGGACGCGGCGACGCGTAAGCCTGCTCGTTGGTCCGCGTGATCCAGCGCTTGAAGTTGATGCCCCACCGCGCGTCCTGCTCCTGCTTGAAGCGCATCTGCGAAAGAGGAATGCGGAACTCGATCGTCCAGCCTGTTTCATCGCGCTTCGCCTTGCCCTCCCAGATGCCGTCCCACGCATTGTTGTCCCAGTCGTCGTTGGACAACGTTCCATCGGAGAGCGTTCCCCCCGCTGATATACCGAAATAAAAACCCGAGCGCTTGTCGTTGTAGGAATCAAGGTAGACGGTGAATTCATCGGATGTGAGTTCCGAATCGCGACGCCCGAGCAAAGCCTTGATCGCTCCGGGCTGCGTGTCGTTCATCCGCGCGCCGATGTAGAGCGCATCATCATCGTAGAGAACGCGCACGTCGGTTTCTTCGGTCGACTTTTTTCCCTCGTCAGGATCCCGCTGCGTGAAGGACGTGTAAGGAATCGCGGTCTGCCATTGCGGTTCATCGAGCTTTCCGTCAATCGAAAGCGATCCCTGAATGCGCGTGGCCTGAACCCGCGTCGACGCTTCGGCGATCGCCGAAGGACCATTGGTTTGTCCTGAACCCGACGCAAGTGCGGCCGCCGCCCATATCAATAAATTGAACATCGCCTGCTCCGGTCGGAGGCGGCGAATCCGTGATCGGTCGCCGCGTGTCTATGTCATGAGACGCGGGCCACAGGGGTTCGGTTCCCAAGTTTCTAAAGCTGGTCAGACCGTTTTTTTGAACGACCACTTCCAGTACAGAAACGCGGGAACACCGAGCAACAAAATTCCGAACCCGGCGAGGGATTCGGTGGGACGTTCCACCAGCGCGTTGCCGACAAAGGCGAGCGAGGTGACCACGAACGCCAGTGGAACTAAGGGATAGCCCCAGGTGCGGTACGGCCTTGGCCAATCCGGTTTCCGCACTCGGAGGACGATGACCGCTAACCCAGTCGCCGCGTGCAGGAGAAAGAGCACGACGATGACGTAGGTGTACAGCGCTTCGTAGGTCCCTGACACGGTCAGGATGACGGTCCAAAGTCCTTGCGCCAGGATGCATGCTGAGGGTGTGCGCCACTTGGGATGAATTTCGGCGAGCGACTTGAAGAAGACGCCATCGCGCGCCATCGGCAGGTAGGTCCGGGTGGAGTAGAGGATGGTGCTGCCGATACATCCAAACGCGGAGACCATGACCGCAGCGGAGACCAGACTTGCAGCACCCGCTCCGAAGAGCGCCACCGCAGCGGCCTCGGCGATGCGCGGATGATTCGGCATGTCGGCCACGGGAATGGCGCGAAGGTAGACAAAGTTAAGAAGCGCGTAAAGCAGGGTCACGATGGAAACACCGAGGATCATGCCTCGTGGCAGATCGCGTCCCGGGTTCTTCATCTCACCGCCGAGATAGGTCACTCCATACCAGCCATCGAACGTCCACAGCACGCCGATCATGGCAACCCCGAATGCCGACCAGACTGAAGTCGGAATCGCGGCCGCAGTGAAATCGGGCGTCACCACCGGCGCGACGAACAAACCCACGATCGCGAGCGTGAGGAGGGATCCAATTTTGAGAACCGTGATCGCGTTCTGAATCCAGGCGCTCTCGCGCAAACCTACGATGCTGGTGATGGTGAAGAAGACCACGGCGCCGACCCCTGCAAGCGCGCCACCCGTCAGCTTCCACGGATGGCCGAAGATGTCGGCACTCGTCAGGACGTGGCTCGTCGAAAAAAAGGGAATGAAGGAACCCAGGTACTCGCCGAAGCCCACGGCCAGGGCCGCGATCCCTCCCGACATCACCACCAGAAAATCGACCCAGCCTTTGAGGAACCCGAACAGCGGACCATAGGCTTCCTTGAGGAAGTGGTACGGGCCGCCGGCTCGCGGCATCATGGCCGCAAGTTCGGCGTACGTCAGAGCGCCCGCGATCGCGAGAAGTCCGCCGCAGACCCAGGCCAGCAGGATGAAACCGGCGTGAGGTAGCGCGCGCGCCACATCGGCAGTCGTGAGAAAGGCGCCGGTTCCGAGGACCGCGCCGACCGTGATGAGTGTCGCGTCTGTGAACGAGAGACCGCGAACGAGATCCTCTTTAGCGGGTTCGCTCACCGGTCCGATGCTACTCGGGAACCGCAGGCCGGATTCGGTTCAGCGCGCCCCGAACACCACGGAGCGCATGGAAAGCGATCCGAGGTCGAAGCCAGTGATGGGAAACGTGACCTCGTCATCCCCTGCAGCGCCCGCCGCATAAAGGACCGGAATATAGTGATCCGGCGTTGGATGCGCCTTGCGGCCCTCGGCAGACTCAATCAGCCGCGCGAGCCCCGGCGTGTCGTGCTTCTTCAGGCTGAGGGCGACGATCTCGTCGAAGTCGGACGCCCAGGGAGGCGTCGCAAGGTCGCCGGACTGCAGGCGACCAAAGGCATCGCCCAGGTTGTGGACG
>JBDSLN010000431.1:0-6182 GCA_039916365.1 Vicinamibacteria bacterium | reverse complement strand
GGGCTGACCGACGCGAAGTAAACGCGCGGCGACCGCTCTACTTCTTCAGGGCAGCTCGTTCGTCTTTCGTGAGTTCCGTGCCCGGTTTGCGGCTTCCCCGTTCACGCTTTGATGTCTTTCGCGGTTTGTTCTTCTTCGCGTCGACATCCACTGCGGCTTCGGTGACTCTTTCGCGTGCGGGCTTCGTGGCGCTTTTCACGACGATCTTCGTCGCGGTCCCGCCTGTGGGCTTCTCCGTGGCACCTCGACCGCTCACCTTCTCGTTGTCCACACCAACGCGACCCTTGTTCTCGGGGTTTTGCTTGCCTTTCAAGGCGTTGCGATTGACGTCGGATCTCTCGAAGTCATTCGTCTTCTTGCTTCCTTTGTCTCCGCCGGTAGCCTGAACGGGCTTGCTCTGCGTCTTCGGCTTGGGAGCGTCTTTTCGTCCAAGACCCGAAACAGCGGCCTTCGAGTTGGAGGTAGGTTTCGTGGACTTCGCGTTGCGGATGTCGGCCATATTCTTGTTTCCTGTTCCGTCGTGGTTGGTGCGTGTTGAACGATCTGCTACGACCGCAGCAGCAACCATGCCAAGTTGGAGCATGGTTCATCCAAGGCTCTCGCAAAATCATGCGCCAAAAGCGCGCGCCAGCGTGGCCAGACTGACGTTCGCGATGCTGGGGCCCAGGGACGGCACGAGCAGCGACAAGGAGGCGGGCGAGCGCCCATCACATGCCGACGCCGCTCACCGTTTGGCTGCGCGAGTGCCTGGTATGGGTTTGCGCCGGGGCTCGCAATGACTCCACGTCCCGCATTCCATAAGATGTGGCCGTGAACGAAACGCTGCATCTTCTCATCGCCGTTCCAGGCGCGCCGCCGCGGCATGTTGGCGTTGGTAAGGGAGACCACCGCGTGGGGCGCGCGTCAGACAACGAAATTCCCGTCGCTCATCCCAGCCTGTCCCGTAACCACGCTCGGTTGAGGATTGCCGGCGGAGTGATGCTTCTTTCCGATCTTGGCAGCAGCAACGGCACGTTCCTTCGCGACAAACGCGTGCGGGAGATGGAGCTGCGATTCGGGGATACATTCCGCTGCGGCGACGTGACCTTCACGCTGAGCCAGGAGGCGCCGGAACTGCCGGCTCTGAGCGCTCCGACCGCAAGCGCCTCGGCCAGGGAACCCAGGAAGCCGGGCGCATCCACGATGCTGCGAGCCCTGCTCATCGACGACAACCAGTCCGACGGTGGACACTCCAGCATCCTGCTGCGTGCCCAGAGCGGCGAGGATCGCGCGCAGCAAAAACTGCAGGTCCTGATCGAAGTTGGGCAGGTTCTCTCCTCGCCGGGACATCAGGACGCGATGCTGTCTCGCGTGCTCGACCTCCTCTTTCAGGTCTTCGATGTCGATCGCGCCTCACTCCTGCTTCTCGACGAAGCGGGCCGGGCGCAACCGCGGCTCACTCGCATGCGATCCGGCGAAGATGGAAAAGAGCCGATTCACTCGCAACGCATCGTCGAGGAAGCCATCCAGAAAGCGCACGGCATTCTCGCAAACGACGCCAGCCAGGATCCGCGTTTCGCGGCCGCCGTGTCGGTCCAAATGCGCGGCATCCGGTCGTCGATGTGCGTTCCTCTCAGAGTGCGCGATGTAAACATCGGCGCTCTCTACGTCGATCACCTGACCGTGCCGAATCGATACGGCGCCGAGGATCTCGACTTTCTGGGCAGCTTCGCGAACCAGGCGGCGACCGCCCTCGACAACACGCGCCTCTACGCGGAGCTCGAGCAGGAAGCGGTGCGTCGCAGCGCGCTCTCCCGCTTCTTCCCACCCTCCGTGCTCGGGCCCGTGCTCCATTCGCCGGATTTCGGTCTCGTACCGCAGGATCTCGAAGTCAGCGTTCTGTTTTCAGACATCAGTGGTTTCACCGCGATGTCATCGACCATGCCGCCTCGCGAGATCGTCTCGATGCTGAACCGCTACTTCCCGGTCATGGCGGAAATCGTCTTCCGGCACGAAGGCACTCTGGAGAAATACATCGGAGATGCGCTGATGGCCATCTGGGGCGCGCCCGCAGCTCATGAAGATGACGCGGATCGAGCCCTTCGCGCGGCCATCGAGATGAGGCGAGCGGTGACGCGCTTGAACAGAGAACTTCCCCAACCGCTCGATATCCATGTCGGACTGAACGCAGGACCCGTCGCCTTCGGCAACATCGGCTCAAGCGAATATCAACAGTTCGCGGCGATCGGCGATGCCACCAACGTCGCAAGCCGGGTGTGCAGTCTCGCCGCCACCGGCGACATCCTGATCTCGGAGTCCATCCACCGGCGGCTGAGCGACCGCTATGACCTGGAGCCGCTTCCCCTCGCCTACGTGAAAGGGAAAGAACTGCCGCTCCAGACCTACAAGGTGCGCAACCTCTAGAACGGCGTCGGTCGCGGCGGCGGGCCCGGTCGGTGTTTCAATCGTTCGAGGACCTCCTTCGCCACGGCGTTGTTGGGGTCAAGCTTGAGGACTTCCTTGAGATCGGCTTCCGCACCATCGGGATCACCGGAGTCCATTTTCCGCCGTGAGTTGTCGAGAAGCGTGCGCACGCGCTCGCGATTTGCTTCCTCCTGGCGATCCGGCGTGGGCTGTGCCCTCGCGGGTTCGGGTGGGGTTATGGTTGCGGCAGTCGCGGCAGTCATTGCGCTGGGCTTGACGACCATGGGCTCGGGCGGGACGGGTCCACGAAGCGTGCCGAACACCCGACGGACTCCTTGGACGCTGCCTGCCAGACCGGCGGCAAGGTCGGCGGTTGTCTGGTTGGGCGCGTCGCCTGCAAGGGTGGCGATACCGTTGGCGACCTCCACCTTGATATGAGCGTCGCGCAACGCATCCGAGTTGCCGAGAAGCCGCTCGATGTCGAAACGGATCACGGTGTCCGTGCGCTCGGGCGGTTCGCTCCGCGCGGCTTGGTCCAACCTCAGAGGCGACGGTGCGGTCGCCGCTGCGGCTTCAACTGAAGGTGCAGGACCCAGTCCTTTGTCTGACGCGGATCCCTTGAACATGAACCCGGCGGCGACCAAGGCCACAGCACCGATTCCCATCCAGAGAGATGACCCCGACGATGCAACCTCACGGTCCCGGATCGGCCGAATCATGGGAACGGTGCGCTGAGTGGGTTGCTTCACCACCCGGGTCACGCCGGGAGCGGTGTCGCGCGCACTGAACTTGGACGGGACCGGCACCTGAGGAGGAGCCTTCCCGTGAATGGTCGTCACCCGTGACGCGTGCCGGCTCCCCGTCCACTGCGGATCGAACCCTTCGTGAACGCCCTGGCCGACGAACTCGGGCAGAGGCATCAGCGACAGCAGACGCAATGCGTCGTCCATCTGCTCCGCCGTCTGGAATCGATCCTCGGGGCGCTTCGCCAGCGCCTTCATCAGAAATTCAGACAGCGGTTGGGGAACGCCCAGCGAGCCAGGGGCCGGGGGAATCGTCTCGCGATGATGGATGAGCATGCCCATCGGTGAGTCGGCGCGGAACGGGAGGCGGCCGGTGAACAGTTCGTAGAGAACAATTCCCATCGAATACAGGTCGGACCGCCCATCGACCTCCTGGCCGATCGCCTGCTCGGGCGACATGTACGGTGGCGTTCCGACGATGAAGCCGGTCTGTGTCTGAGCCATGCCCGCGCCGAGTTCAAATCCTTCGCGCACCTTGGCCAATCCGAAGTCGGCGACCTTCAGGACTTCTTTTCCGTCCGCGCCATTCAAGACCATCAGGTTGTCGGGCTTGATGTCGCGATGAACCAGGCCAAGCGCATGGGCCGCGGCGAGCGCGGCGCAGGCCTGATGAGCCAGAGCCAGGATTCGTTTCGTCGATACGTCCGACTCATCGTTGAAAAGTTCCCGCAGGCTCCGCCCCGCGACGTACTCCATCACGATGTAGGGTCGTCCGTCGTCCGTGGTGTCGATGTCGTCCACCCGAACCGCATTCGGATGCTGCAATCGGCGCGCGACCACGGCCTCCGACCTGAAGCGGGCCAAAACCTGTTCGTCCGCTGCCAGATGACTGCTGACGAACTTGACCGCGCGCAACTCTCCGAATGCGAGATGCCGAACCTTGTAGACAGAACCCATCCCGCCCGCACCCAGCTTCTGCACGATCTCGTACTTCCCGCGCAGCACCATGCCCGGCATGAAGTCCGTCACGAGCTGAAGCGGACTCTGATCCTTCGGACACGAGGTGTACGCGAGTGGATACGACGATTGGCAGGCTTCACAGTACTTCATCGGGATTTGGCTGGAAGTCTAAGACGACTCGGGCCGGTCTGCACGGACCCTAAGGCGTCGGCAGATGAGCCTCCCCCGAGGTACCGCTGCGGCTGCGCGACGCGGCACGTCTAGAAACAGAAACAGCCGATCGATCCCGAGAGACCGACCGGCCGTTCGCTGACATCACCTTTACGAAAAGACGAGACGCTTGGAAGGGCCCCGAACTTCTTAATTCACGTCGTAGCGATCCAGGTTCATCACCTTGGTCCAGGCGGCCACGAAGTCAGAGACGAACTTTTTCTGGCCGTCGGCGCTTCCGTACACCTCGGCCACTGCGCGCAGTTCGGCGTTCGAACCGAACACGAGATCTGAACGGGTGCCCGTCCACTTCACCGCGCCCGACTTACGGTCACGTCCTTCGAACGCATCACCGACTTCCTTCCAAACCGTGCTCATGTCGAGCAGGTTCACGAAGAAGTCGTTGGTGAGCGTTCCCGGCTTTGCCGTGAACACACCATGCTTCGAACCAAGGGTGTTCGCTCCAAGAACGCGCAGGCCGCCAACGAGCGCCGTCATCTCGGACGGAGTGAGCGTCAGCAGCTGCGCCTTGTCGACGAGCAGCGTCTCATCGGACATCTTGTGACGTCCCTTGAGGAAGTTGCGGAAGCCGTCCGCCGTAGGTTCGAGCGCTCCGAAGCTCGCGACATCCGTCTGCTCCTGGGTCGCGTCGGTGCGTCCACCCTTGAACGGAACGGTGACGTCGTGACCCGCATCCTTCGCGGCCTTCTCGATGGCAGCGCCGCCCGCGAGGACGATCAGATCGGCCAGCGACACCTTCTTGTTCTCGGCCTGGATGCCTTCGAGCGTCTTCAGCACCTTGGCGAGTTCCGCGGGCTGGTTGACCGCCCAGTCCTTCTGCGGAGCGAGACGAATGCGCGCACCGTTGGCACCACCACGACGGTCGGAACCGCGGTAGCTCGACGCTGAAGCCCACGCCGTCGCAACGAGCTGCGATACCGTGAGACCCGATGCGAGAACCTTCGCCTTGAGTGCTGCAACCTCAGAAGCGTCGATCGCCGAACCGCTCGCCTTGGGGAGCGGATCCTGCCAGATCAATGCTTCGTTCGGAACTTCGGGACCGAGGTAACGCGCGATCGGACCCATGTCGCGGTGGGTCAGCTTGAACCACGCGCGCGCAAACGCATCCGCGAACTCCTCGGGCTTCTCGAGGAAGCGACGGGAGATCTTCTCGTACGCGGGATCGAAGCGCAGAGAGAGATCGGTCGTCAACATCGTTGGCTTCTTGTTCGGGCCGCCGTGCGCGTCGGGGATGATCGCATCGGCGTCCTTCGCTTCCCACTGCGTGGCACCCGCGGGACTCTTCGTCTTGACCCATTCGAACTTGAAGAGGTTCTCGAAGAAGTTGTTGCCCCACTTCGCAGGCGTCGTGGTCCACGTGACCTCAAGGCCGGAAGAAATCGCGTCGCCGGCGAAGCCGGAAGCGTGGCTGCTCGTCCAGCCAAGTCCCTGCTCTTCAATCGCCGCACCGCCCGGATCCTTTCCCTTGTGCGACTCAGGTGCGGCACCGTGGGTCTTGCCGAAGGTATGGCCGCCGGCGATGAGCGCCACGGTTTCTTCGTCGTTCATGGCCATGCGCGCGAACGTCTCGCGAATGTCGCGCGCCGCGGAAAGCGGATCGCCGTTGCCGCCCGGGCCTTCCGGGTTCACATAGATGAGGCCCATCTGCACGGCGCCGAGAGGCGTCTCCAGATCACGCTCGCCGGTGTGACGACCGTCCTTGAGCCATTCCTTCTCGGTGCCCCAGTAAACGTCCTGATCCGCTTCCCAGGTATCCGGACGACCGCCGCCAAACCCGAAGGTCTTGAAGCCCATCGACTCGAGCGCCACGTTGCCCGTAAGAATCATAAGGTAGGCCCACGAAAT